>DATBEA010000118.1:0-2781 GCA_036276215.1 Usitatibacter sp. | reverse complement strand
GGGCGGGCACGGCACGACCATGGGCGGCGTCGTGGTGGAAAGCGGCGAGTTTCCCTGGGACAACGGCAAGTTCCCGTCGATGACGGAACCCTCGGTCGGATATCACGGCGTGAAGTTCTACGAGACCTTCGGCGACTTCGGCTTCACGATGAAGGCGCGCATGGAGGTGCTGCGCGTCTTCGGGCCGTCGATCTCGCCTTTCAACGCGTGGCTCCTGCTCCAGGGAATCGAGACCCTTCCGGTGCGCATGGACCGTCATTGCGCCAACGCCATGGCGGTCGCGAAATTCCTCGAGGCGCATGCGAAGGTTTCCTGGGTGAACTACCCCGGCCTCCCCGGGAGCCCCTACCACGAGCTCGCGCGACGCTACCTGCCCAGGGGCGCGGGCTCGCTCCTCGCCTTCGGGATCAAGGGCGGCTACGACGCGGCGGTGAAGTTCATCGAGGCGCTCACGTTCGTCTCGCACCTCGCCAACATCGGCGATGCCAAGTCGCTCGTGATCCACCCGGCCTCGACCACGCACCGGCAGCTGGACGAGGAGCAGCAGAGGAAGGCCGGCGTGCTGCCCGACATGGTGAGGCTTTCCATCGGGCTGGAAAGCGTCGACGACATCCTGTGGGACCTGGAACGGGCGCTCGCATGAGCACGGGCGGCGACAAGGTATTCGCGGGATCGATCCCGCAGCTCTACGACGAGTACCTCGTTCCGCTGATCTTCGAGCCGTACGCGCAAGACCTGGCGGCTCGCGTCGCCGCCCGCAAGCCTTCGGCCATCCTGGAAGTCGCGGCGGGCACGGGCGTCGTCACTCGCGCGATGGCGAGGGGCCTCCACGCCTCCACGTCGATCGTCGCCACCGACCTCAACGCGCCGATGCTCGAGCGCGCGCAGGCGATGGGCACCGCGCGCGCCGTCGAATGGCGCACCGCCGACGCCATGAGCCTGCCCTTCGCCGACGGATCGTTCGACGCGGTGGTGTGCCAGTTCGGGGCGATGTTCTTCCCCGACAAGGCGAAGGCGTTCTCCGAGGCGCGCCGCGTGCTGAAGCCTGGCGGCGCATTCCTCTTCAATGTGTGGGACCGGATCGAGGACAACGAATTCGCCGACGTGGTGACCCAAGCGCTGGCGGCGCTCTTTCCCGCCGATCCGCCGCTCTTCATGGCGCGCACGCCCCACGGATACAACGACAAGCCGCGGATCGCCGCCGACCTCGCGGCAGGCGGCTTCGCGGGCGCGGCGCAGATCGACACCGTCGCCCACCGAAGCCGTGCCGACTCGCCGCGCCGGGTGGCGGTCGCTTACTGCGAGGGCACCCCGCTACGTAACGAGATCGAGGCGCGCGAGACGGGGGCTCTCGCCCGTGCCACGGATCGTGCCGAGGGCGCGATCGCGAGGCGCTTCGGAAGCGGCGCCGTGGACGGTCGCATCCAGGCCCATGTCGCGGTTGCGGCCCGCTGAGGCTTGCGAACTAGGTCCCGGGCACGTCCAGCTCGTCGCGCAGCTCGTCCTTCGCGGCCCTGAGGAAGATCGCGTCCATCCAGGCGGCAAAGGCGGAAACGCGGGCGTAGAGCTGCGCGTCGCCCTCCGCGCCCGACGCGATGCCGGCCACGAAGAGCTCGTCCTTTTCCTGGATATACGCCGGCCCGCCCCCGTCGCCCGCGCCCAGCGCGCCCTGGAGGTCGGATGCCTCATCCGGCTTCTTCACCATGAGCGTGAGCATCTTCGGCGCGACCCGGTCGATCGTGTTGATCGCGGCGCGCTTCTTGCCGTCGCCTGCGCGCGCCGCGGCGCCGATCTTCCCCGTCTCGCCGTGGCCCACGATCACGACACCCTTCCCGCCCTCGTCGTCGGCGCGGTACAGGGTCGTGGGCGCCACGCCCTTCACGGCGCGGTCGAGGTAGACGAGCCCCAGGTCCGAGGAGGGCGTCCCGGCGCGCCACGTGGGGTATACGCGCACGTCCTTGATCGCATACTTGCGGCCGTCGAGGGTGACCGGCGGCATCCCCTTCATCGCTTGGAGCGCGCTTGCCACCTGCGCCGAGGTGAGGATCCAGCGGGGCTGCACCAGGACGCCCTCGCCGCCGCCGGGGACCTCGATCGCGACCGACGACGTGTACTTCGCCGCCATCTCGAGGTATTCGCCGTCGTCGCGGTCGGCGCGCTCGAGGATGGCCTGGGCGGGCAGCGCCGCCGCAAGGCCCAGGACCAATGAAATTCGCAGGCAGGTCATTTGATACGGCCAGTGGGTTAATCTTGCGAATAGAATATTCGAAACACCCGGAGGGGACCCCATGAAGAAGACCGTTTCCGCCCTCGCGGCGGCCGCAGCCACCGCATTTGCCTTCGCCGCCACCAGCGCGTTCGCCTGGGAGCCGACCAAGCCCGTCGAGATCGTCGTGGCGGCCGGTGCGGGCGGCGCCTCCGACCAGATGGCACGCATGATGCAGGCCGCCATCCAGAAGAACAACCTCATGAAGCAGCCGATGATCGTGTCGCTGAAGGGCGGCGCCTCGGGCGCCGAGGCGCTCATGTACATGAAGGAGAGCGCCGGGGACGCGAACCGGGTCCTCCTCGCCTACTCGCTCATCTACATGCTGCCGCTCTCGGCCAAGATCCCGTTCAACTGGCGCGAGCTGACACCGGTCTCCGTGCTCGCGATGGACGAGTTCGTGCTCTGGGACAACGTGGTGCTGCCGTACAAGGACACGAAGGAATTCATCGACGCGGCGAAAAAGGCCAACCCCGTCTTCAAGATGGGAGGCACCGGCTCCAAGAGGGAAGACA
>DATBEA010000117.1:0-6298 GCA_036276215.1 Usitatibacter sp. | reverse complement strand
TGCACGTGCGGATCGAATTTCCATTTCACGTTGGCGCCGGGCTGGGAGAGGTCGAGCGCATACACCAGGTTCGGATAAGGCGTGACGACGTACATCGTCGGGCCCACCACGATCGGCGCCGCTTCATGGCCCTTGTCGATGCCCGTCGAGAAGCTGAACGCGAGCTCGAGGCGCGCGACGTTGTCGGGCTTGATGGCATCCAGGGGGCTGAATCGCGTGCTGGCGTAGTCGCGTGCGGGCATCGGCCAGTCGCCGTCGCCGGCGTCGGCGCCCCAAGCAAGGACGCGGCAAGAAGCCGCGAGGACCGCGGCGCAGATCTCCATGACGAGTGCGGCGCGCATGCTAGCCTAGTTGTGCGTTGTTGCGACTTAGAGACCGGCCAATGGCAGACAGTTCCGCGATCGCCTTGCTTCGCGACGGCGAAGCCGTCCCGCGCCTGGGCATGGGCACGTGGCACATGGGTGAGCGCGCCACGAATCGCGCCGCGGAGGTCGCCGCGCTGCGGCTCGGCCTGGACCTCGGCATGGGCCTCATCGACACCGCCGAGATGTACGGCGAGGGCGGCGCGGAGTCGGTAGTGGGCGAGGCGATCGCCGGCCGGCGTGGCGACGCATTCGTGGTGAGCAAGTTCTATCCGCACCACGCGGAGCGGCGCAAGCTCATGGCCGCATGCGACGGCTCGCTCAAGCAGCTGGGCATCGAGGCGATCGACCTCTACCTCCTGCACTGGCGCGGCCCCGTGCCGCTCGGCGAGACCGTCGCCACGCTGGAAGAGCTGGTCCAGCGCGGCAAGATCCT
Organism: Usitatibacter sp.; assembly: GCA_036276215.1. Classification (GTDB taxonomy): domain Bacteria; phylum Pseudomonadota; class Gammaproteobacteria; order Burkholderiales; family Usitatibacteraceae; genus Usitatibacter. Next base: position 5,500 of record DATBEA010000117.1, on the reverse strand, counting down.
TTCCTGGGGCGTCTCCAACTTCGACGTCGCCGACATGGAGGAGCTGGTCGCGGTTCCGGACGGCCGCCGTGTGGCCGCCAACCAGGTCCTCTACAACCTGGGGCGGCGCGGCATCGAGTTCGACCTGCTGCCCTGGTGCCAGGAGCGCGGCATTCCCGTGATGGCGTATTCACCGCTCGACGAGGGGCGCCTCGCGCGCCATCCCGCGGTCGCCGAGGTCGGCGCGCGGCTGGGAGTCGAGCCTTCGCGAGTGGCGCTCGCCTGGCTTCTCGGCCGCGAAGGGGTCTACGTGATCCCCAAGGCTTCCAATGCGGCCCACGTGCGCGGCAACCGCGCGGCGCTGGATCTCGCGCTCGACGCGCAGGCGCTGGCGACGCTGGAGCAGGCCTTCCCGCCGCCGCGACGCAAACGGCCACTCGAGATGATTTGAGTCGGCTCGCGGCGACACCGCCAACGGCCGTCGAAACAGCGGCTTGCGCATATTGCGGGAAATGCGCGTTGCCATGCGACGACGTTACGCACCGGCGCGTGCGTGCGTTCGCTTCGCTCGCCCAGAGTGAAAGCGCACTTTTCGCGCACGATGGCACGAATCGTGAGTGGGACTTCCCGGAATTCGAATGCAAACAAGCTTCCAACCTGAGGGGAGGTCCCATGAAGTACAGCGAGAACCTTTTCGCGCGCCGCGATCCGCGCGCGGTGCGTGACGCATCGGGCGCGCTCGTGCCGCCCACACCCAGCCAACCCGCGCAGCCCGGAGCGCGTCCCGCGCCCGGCGCCGCGCCTGCTCCCGCTCCCGCGTCCCCCGCTCCCGAGGCGGCTTCCGCGGCACGCGCCGAGGAGCCGGGCGGCAGCAAGCTCATCGTCGGGCCGAACATCAAGCTGAAGGGCGTGGAGATCGACGACTGCGACACGCTCGTGGTCGAGGGCCGCGTCGAGGCGACGATGGTGAGCCGCGCGATCCAGATCTCCGAGACCGGCGCCTTCAGCGGCAAGGTCGACGTGGAGGTGGCCGAGGTCCGTGGCGATTTCCGCGGCGAGATGACGGCGCGCCGCAAGCTCGTGATCCACGCGAGCGGCCGCGTCTCGGGCAAGATCCGCTACGGCAAGATGCTCGTGCAGGAAGGCGGCGTGATGAACGGCGACATCGGGGCGATCGATTCTCCCGAAGGCGCTTCGGCGCCGGTCGAGCGGCCTCCCGCGCTCGCCATCCGCTAGGCAGGCGGCCCTCAGCCCTCGCGGGCGAGGCGCTCGGCAAGCCCGGTGTAGGTGGCCGGCGTGAGCGCCAGCAGGCGCGCGCGGGCTTCCTCGGGAATCGCGAGGCCCTTCACGAAGGCGTGGAGGTCCTCGCGGGAGATCCCGCCCTTGCCGCGGGTGAGCTCCTTCAGCTTCTCGTAGGAGCCCTCGACGCGGTGCGCCCGCATCACGGTCTGCACGGCTTCGGCGAGCACGTCCCAGTTGCCCTCGAGGTCCTGGGCGATGCGGGCCGCGTTCACCTCGAGCTTGTCCAGTCCGCGCACGCACGAGTCGTAGCCCACCAGGCAATAGCCGAACGCCGCGCCCACGTTGCGAAGGACCGTGGAATCGGTGAGGTCGCGCTGCCAGCGGGAGATGGGGAGCTTGTCCGCGAGGTGGCGCAGCATCGCGTTGGCGAGGCCGAGGTTCCCCTCGGAGTTCTCGAAGTCGATCGGGTTCACCTTGTGCGGCATCGTGGACGATCCGACCTCGCCCGCCTTCACCCTCTGCCGGAAGTAGCCGAGCGAGATGTAGCCCCAAACGTCGCGGTCCAGGTCGATGAGGATCGTGTTCACGCGAGCGGCGGCGTCGAAGAGCTCGGCCAACGCGTCGTGGGGCTCGATCTGCGTGGTGAGCGGGTTGTAGGCGAGGCCCAGGCTCCTCACGAAGCGCTCGGCCATGCGCGGCCAGTCCACGTCCGGCGCGCCCGCCACGTGGGCGTTGAAGTTGCCCGTGGCCCCGTTCAGCTTGCCCATGAGCTCCACGCCCGCCAGCCGCGCGCGCGCGCGCTTCACCCGCGCCGCGACATTGGCCATCTCCTTGCCGAGCGTGGTGGGCGTCGCCGGCTGGCCGTGGGTGCGCGAGAGCATCGCGAGCCCCGCGTGGGCACGGGCGAGCGCGTCCAGGCGCGTTGCGATCGCATCGAGGGCGGGAAGCAGCACGCGCTCGCGCCCGCCCACCACCATGCGCGCGTGGGCGAGGTTGTTGATGTCCTCGGAGGTGCAGGCGAAGTGGATCAGCTCGGCCGCAGGGCCCACCTCGCGATGGCCGGCGAAGCGCTCGCGCAGCCAGTACTCGACCGCCTTCACGTCGTGGTTGGTCGTGGCCTCGATCGCCTTCACTCGCTCGGCATCGGCGAGGCTGAAATCGCGCGCCGCGGCTTCCAGCGCCGTCACCGTGTCGTCACCGAAGGGCGGCAGCGCCTTGAACGACGCCTCGCGCGAGAGCGCCACGAGCCAGGCGACTTCGACCGCCACGCGCTCGCGGATCAGGGCATATTCGCTGAAGTGCTCCTGGAGCGGCTTCGTCTTCGAAGCGTAGCGCCCGTCGAGTGGGGTAAGGGCGGTGAGGAACGAGGACATCGGAGCGGAATTTTATCACCGGCTGCTATACTCCGCCGCCCCAGCGATCCGCAGGCCCTGAAAGGCAAGCCCATGAAGCTCGTCGGTTCCCGCACCAGCCCGTACGTGCGCAAGGTGCGCGTGCTGCTCGCCGAGAAAGCGATCGCGCACGAGTTCCTCGAGGAAAACGCGTGGAACGCGCAGACCACCGTGCCGCGCTACAACCCGCTCAACAAGGTGCCCGCGCTGGTGATGGACGACGGCGAGGCGATCTACGACTCGATGGTGATCACCGAATACCTGGACACGCTGGGCGGGGCGGCGCTCCTTCCGGCCGAGGCGGGCGCAAGGGCGCGCGCGCGTCGCGACGAGGCGCTCGGCAACGGCCTCATGGACGCGGGCGTGACGATCTTCCTCGAGCGCAAGCGCGATGCGGCGCGCCAGGACGCCGCGTGGCTCTCCCGGCAGCGCGACAAGATCGACGCGGCGCTTGCGACGTGGAGCCGGTCGCTCTCCGCCCGCAAGGACCCCGGCGCGCTCACCCTGGGCGATATCGCATGCGGTTGCGCCCTCTTCTGGTTCGAGTTCCGCCTGCCCGACATTCGCTGGCGCGACGATGCCGCGCTCGACGCATGGGCCCGCACCCTCGAGGCGAGGCCCTCGTTCGCCTCGACCCGCCCGCCGGCCTGAAAGGCTCTAGGCGATGATGCCGCCGCCCAGGCAGACGTCGCCGCGGTAGACGACGGCCGACTGGCCGGGCGTGACCGCCCACTGGGGCGCGGCGAAGGCGAGCTCGAAGGCTTGGCCCCCGCCTTGCATCTCGCACGCCGCATCCGACTGCCGGTAACGGGTCTTCGCCGCGAGGTCGCCCGCGTGGGCGACGGGTGCCTCGCCCGCGATCCAGCTCGCATCCTGGGCGTGCAGCCGCTCTCGCAGCAGCAACGGATGGTCGTGGCCCTGCACGACGGTGAGGGTATTGGTCGCGAGATCCTTCGCCGCGACGTACCAGGGGGAGCCGGAGGCGTCGCGCCGCCCGCCGATCCCCAGGCCCTGGCGCTGCCCGATCGTGTAGAAGGAAAGGCCCACGTGCTCGCCCACGGCTTCGCCCGCGGGCGTGACCATGGGGCCGGGCTCGCGGGGCAGGTAGCGCGAGAGGAACTCGCGGAATGGCCGCTCGCCGATGAAGCAGATCCCGGTGGAGTCGCGCTTGGCGTGGTTGGGCAGGCCCGCCTCGCGGGCGATGCGGCGCACCTCGGCCTTGTGGAGGTGCCCCACCGGAAAGAGCGTGCGCGCGAGCTGCGCCTGCGTGAGGCGGTGCAGGAAGTAGCTCTGGTCCTTGCCGGGATCCACGCCCTTCAGGAGCTCGAAGCGCCCGGCACGCTCCTCCACGCGGGCGTAGTGGCCGGTGGCGATCTTCTCGGCGCCCATGCGCATCGCGTGGTCGAGGAACGCCTTGAACTTGATCTCGGCGTTGCAGAGCACGTCGGGGTTGGGCGTCCTGCCGGCGCGATACTCGGCGAGGAAGCTCGCGAAGACCCGCTCCTTGTACTCGGCGGAAAAATTGACGGCCTCGATCTCGATGCCGATCTTCTCGGCGGCCGAGACGGCGTCCACCAGGTCCTCGCGGGTGGTGCAGTGCTCCGCGTCGTCGTCGTCCTCCCAGTTCTTCATGAAGAGGGCGACCACGTCGTGGCCCGCGCGCCTGGCGAGCAGGGCAGCCACTGCGGAATCCACGCCTCCGGACATCCCTACGACGACTTTCATGCCCATAGCCTAGCCAAAAAGAAAAAGGCGGGGCGCGAGGCCCCGCCTTTCGTCGAGACTTGCTGCTTACTTCTTGGTCGTGTCGGCCTTCATGTCGGACTTGGGCGCGGCGGCCGGCTTGGCGGCGTCGGCTTTCGGCGCGGCTTCGGTCTTCGCGGTGTCGGCCTTGGCGGTGTCGGTCTTCGGAGCGGCCTTCTTCTTTTTCTTCGACGTGGTCTTGTGCTTCGTCGCGTCGGCCGGGGCCATGTCGGCGGCCGGCTTGGCGGTGTCGGCCTTGGTGGAGGGCGCGGGCTTGGCCGCATCCGGCGCTACCTTGCCGGGCGGGGTGGTGGGTTGCGGCGTGGCTTGGGCGAACGCGCCAAGGGACACGCTGGTGAACAATGCGGCGATCAGGGCGGACAGCTTCTTCATGTTCTGTTTTCCTATGGGTCTCTCGTTGAAGGGTTGTTTTGAAACCATCAATGTTCCGACTGCGCTGTGTGTTGCGGGTCCATCAGCCGTCGCCGACATTAACGCGGCGCATTATACCGGGGTTGACATTCGTCTCCTACAAACCGGCGCGAAACACGGTTTCATCCACCGGTATCGGCTAGCTCGGCAGCGTCCGCCTCGCGCCATCGGCCGGGCGCGAGACCCTGCGTATTCCACGGTCCCACGGCGAAGCGATAGAGCCTGAGCGTGGGAAGCCCCACCGCCGCCGTCATGCGGCGCACCTGGCGGTTGCGACCCTCGCGAATCGCAAGCTCGATCCAGGATGTCGGCACGGCCTTGCGGAAGCGGATGGGCGGATCGCGCTCTCCCAACGCGGGCAGCGGGATCGTTCGGGCGCGTGCGGGCAGCGTCGGGCCGTCGTTCAGCTCCACCCCGCCCGCCAGGCGCTCGAGGGCTTCCTCCGTCACCTCTCCTTCGACCTGCGCCCAGTAGACCTTCTCCAGCTTGCGGCGCGGATCGGCGATGCGCGTCTGCAGGGCGCCATCGGCGGTGAGGACCACGAGGCCTTCGCTGTCGGTGTCGAGCCGCCCCGCGGGATAGACGTCGCGCACGCGGATGAAACCCGCGAGCGTGGGCTTCGTTCCGCTCTCGCTGAACTGGCAGATCACGCCGTGGGGCTTATTGAAGAGGATCACCCGTCCGGCGGGGCCGGAAGGGCGAGGGCGCTTTGC
>DATBEA010000116.1:0-2641 GCA_036276215.1 Usitatibacter sp. | reverse complement strand
GGACGTCCACGTGCTCGTGCCGGGCAGCATGAGCATCCAGGCGGGGCACGACCTGGCCGAGCGCCTCGAGAACGAGATCCATGCGAGGCTTCCCCACGTCGAGGTCCTCACCCACCTCGAGCCGCTCGAGGACCCGAAGAGCTGGGACGATCCCGAGAAGCCGCTCGCGGGCACCTAGGGCGCGCCCATTCAAAGGTTGGCGGAAGGAAGTGGGAGTCGAACCCACCCGGGACCGCCATGCGGCCCCAACCGGATTTGAAGTCCGGCCGCCCCACCGGGGGCGAATTCCTTCCGGAGCTACATGGCCTTGCCGGCGCGGCGATTGTCCCCGATCCGCTGCGTGACGCCCAGGCGATCGAAGCATTCGAGGACCTGGATCGCGAGGCCGCGCCCGGTGCCGACCGCGTCGCGGAACGCGGCCGCGCCGAAAAGCCCGCCTGGCGTGGAAGCGGCGAGGCGGTGCGCGATCGTTGCGAGCGCGGCGAGGGACTCGCGCAGGTAGAAACGGTCGGTGCCCACGCGCACGAGCTCGCCGCCGCGGCTCTTGCGATGCAGGAAATCGCGCAGCGCCGGCTCCTTCACGCCCAGCGCCGTGGCGAGCTCGGCCACCGTCGGCGCGGTGGCGCCGGCCTTCGATAGCGCGCCACGCACCTTCGCCCACATCGCCGCGTCCTGGGGATTGGACGTGGTGTCGTGGCCGGGAAGCCGGGCCATGTCGTTGGCGAGCGCGATCGCGTGCCGCGAGGCTTGCTCGCGAAGCACCGCGTGGAAGGCCGGCGCGCGAAGCGCGGGGGCCGACGCCCGATGCAAAGCCGTGGACGCCATGCCCGCGGCCTGCGGATCGGCCGCGTGGAAGGCACGCAGTGTATCGACGATCTTCGCCTGCAACCGTTCGAGGAAGGCACCGCTCACAGCGATGGGCGGCTCCTTGCCCAGCACGACCGCGTGTGCTCCTTGTTGCGCCTGCGCGGCGCGCTCGGCGGTGAGGTTCAACACGCGAGCGAAGCGTTCGAGGTCCACGCCGGCATCGCCCGCATCGAGAAGGCCCGCCAGGACGTCCTCGGGCGCCTCGCGCTCGAGGGCGGCGAGCTCGGCGAGGCGCGCGGGCGAACCGCGCCTTCGCGCAGGCGCGAACGGATCGACGACCGTTCCGCCGCCGAGCGTCCGCCGCAGCGAGGGGTCGCGCAGCACGAAGCGGTCGCCGCGAAGCGCCCCGAGGGGCTTCGCCAGCACGAGCTGGACCAGTGCGGACTGTCCGGGCGCGATGCTGCCCGCGTTCGCGATCGCCACGCGTCCCATGACATCGGCGGTCGCGAGGTGGACGTGGACCGGCGTCCAGTGGGCGAGGGCGTGCGCTTCCGCGGCGAGGACGGTGACGCGCGCATCGAGGCGGCGCGTGGGCGCATGCAATGAAGGCGCGACCAGCCAGTCGCCGCGAGACACCGAGCCCGCGTCGGCGCCCGAGAGACTCACTGCACAGCGCTGCGCCGCGTGCGCGCGCTCGGTGGCCCGGCCATGCACCTGGATCCCGCGCACGCGCACGGCAAGCCCGCGCGGCGAGACGACGAGGCGATCGCCCGTGGAAACGCTGCCGTTGAAGACGGTGCCCGTGACCACCGTGCCCGTGCCGGCGATGGTGAAGGCACGGTCGATGGCGAGGCGGAAGTTCTGTCCCTCGGCCTTGCGCTTGCCCGCATTGGAAGCGAGCCGGGCGAGCGCGCCGCGCAGCTCCGGCAGGCCCTGGCCGGAGACCGACGACACGGGCAGGACCGGGCTCGACGCAAGGCGCGTGCGCGACAGCAGCTCGCGCACCTCTCCCGCGACCGCTTCGATGCGCTCGGGCGCCACGCGATCGACCTTGGTGATCGCGACGATGCCGTGGTCGACGCCGAGGAGTTCGAGGATGTCGAGGTGCTCGGTGGTCTGCGGCATCACCCCGTCGTCGGCGGCGACCACGAGGAGCGCCGCGTCGATGGCGCAGACCCCGGCCAGCATGCTGCGGATGAAGCGCTCGTGGCCCGGCACGTCGACGAAGCTCACGAGGGCGCCATCGAGCTCGGCGTGGGCGAACCCCAGGTCGATGGAGATGCCGCGCGCCTTCTCCTCGGGCAGCCGGTCGGTGTCGATGCCCGTGAGCTTGCCGACGAGGAGGGTCTTGCCGTGGTCGATGTGCCCCGCGGTGGCGACGATCAAGCGATGCTCCGCGCGTCGAGGCATGCGAGCTGGGCCGCGAATTCCTCCTCGCGATCGAGGCAGCGCAGGTCGAGGAGGAAATCGCCGTCGTGCACCCGGCCCAGGACCGGGATCGGCAGCTCGCGAAAGGCGCGCGCGATGCTGCCGGCGGCCGCGTGGCGGCGCTTGCCCGGCACGGCGAGCGAGAGCGCATGGCTCGCGATCGACTCCACCGGCAACGACCCGCTGCCGATCTGCGAACGGACTTCCACGACCGTGACCTGCACTGTCCCGCCCAACGCGCGGCGCACGGCGGGCGCCAGCCTTTGCGCCTGCGCGGCGATCTCGGCTTGCGCGCGTGTAAGGAACGCGAGCGTCGGAAGCTCGCGGCGCAGGCGCTCCGGGTCGCGGCAAAGGCGCAGCACCGCGTCCAGCGCGGCAAGCCTCATCTTGTCGAGGCGAAGCGCTC
>DATBEA010000115.1:0-3102 GCA_036276215.1 Usitatibacter sp. | reverse complement strand
ACAGCATCGTGCCGGTCGCGGTCGCCGACATCGCATGGTTCGAGGCGATGGGCGATTACGTCGTGCTGCACACGGCGCCAGGGAAGCACGTGCTGCACGTGACGCTCGCGCAGCTCGCATCGCGCCTCGACGAGCGGCATTTCCGCCGCATCCACCGCGCGCACATCGTGAACCTCGACCACGTGGCCGCCTTCCGGCGCCTGCCGGGCGGGGGGATTTGCGCGGAATTGCGCGATGGGTCGCGCCTCGCGGTGAGCCGCGCGAAGGCGCGCGAGCTGCGCGCGCTCGCCCGCTGAGGCGTCAGGCCGCGGCCGCCTCGCGGCGCTTGCCCCGGGCGGACGACGCCGGAAAGAGCTGCATCGCCTGCTCGACAGTGGCAAGGAGGCTCCTGCGGCTCACGCCGTCGCGTGCCATCATCGCCATGCCGTTCATCACCGTGGAATAGAAATCGGCGAGCGCGGAGGCGTCGGCACCGCGGGGAACGTCGCCTTCCTCGATCCCGCGCTTGATGCGCGCGCGCAGGTGCTCACGCGCGGCCACGCGCTTGTCCGTGACCGCCTTCTTCAGCCGCGCCGAGGCATTCGCGCTCGTCGCCACGGCCATCAGCATCATGCAGCCCCGCGGGTGGTCGGAGCCGGTGAGGTCGGTCGCCATGTAGGTGAGCAGGCGCTCGATGGCGGCGCGCGCGGTGGCCTCGTCCGAGTACGGGCAGCTGTCCCCACGCGAGCGCTCATAGCGTTCCATCGCCTCGAGGAAGAGCTGCTCCTTGTCGCCGAAGGCCGCGTAGAGGCTCGGGGGATTGATGCCCATCGCCTCGGTGAGGTCGCTGATCGAGGCCGCCTCGAAACCCTTCTTCCAGAAGACGTCCATCGCCGCGGCGAGCGCGGACTCGCGGTCGAAGGACCGCGGCCGCCCGCGCGCCTTGGGGGGCTTGGGGGCATCGACCGGGACGGCGGACTTTTTCATAGTGATCGATATTAAATTAGTTCGCCGCCGTACGCAAGCCTAGGCGCCCACGCCCGCGGCCGCCCCGCGCATGCGTTTCACGTCGGTGGCCGGCGGGACTCCGAAGAGGCGGCTGTACTCGCGGCTGAACTGGCTCGGGCTTTCGTAGCCCACCCGGTGCCCCGCGGTCGCCGCGTCGAGCGCCTCGGCAAGCAGGAGCGCGCGCGCTTCCTGCAGGCGCAGCCGCTTCTGGAACTGGAGCGGGCTCATGGCGGTCACCGCGCGGAAATGCTCGTGGAAGGATGACGTGCTCATGTTCGCCTGCGCGGCGAGATCCTCGATGCGCAGCGCCTGGCGGAAATTCGTGCGCAGCCATTCGATCGCCTTGGCGATGCGCTTGGCGTGGCCCGTGACGTTCGCGATCTGGCGGAGGCGAAATCCCTGCTCGCCCTTGAGCAGCCGGTAGAGGATCTCGCGGCGCGCCAGCGGGGCGAGGACCGCGATGTCCTCGGGCGCCTCCAGCAGCCGCAGGAGGCGAACGAAGGACTCGATGAGCGCGGCGTCGCTGCGGCTCATGAAGATGCCGCGCGCGGGCGTCGCCGCGTCGGCCGTCACGGTTTCCGGCGCCTCGAGGAGGAGGGCGGCGATCTCGCGCGGATCGACGTCGAGCTTGAGCGAAAGGTAAGGCGCCGCCGCGCTGGCCTCCACGACCTGCGAGGAGACGGGCAGGTCCACCGACCCGGTGAGGAAGTTGGCGCGGTCGTACGTATAGACCTCGTCGCCCAGCATCACCCGCTTCACGCCCTGCGCGATCACGGCGACGCAGGGGTTCTGCACGGCATGGACGCGGAGCGGGCTCGGCGCCGAGAAGCGGTGGATCGTGACCCCCGGAATGGGGGTGGCATGCGAGCCATCACCGGCTCGGGCGGTGAATCGGGTAAGGAGTCCCGCCAGGTCGGCGAGCGCGCTTTCCAGCCTAACGTCCTGTGTCTTCATGCCTTGCACCTTACTCCGCGCTCCTTGCACAAGCCAAGGGTTTCTCCGCCCGCACGGAGGTTCGTGCAAGAAGCGGCGCGGATCGGGCTAACGGCCCGGGTCCCGGCCGTCCCAGACTCACGCTCAATCGCCGACGCACCCGCCAGGTTCGAAGATTCTATAACGATCGATAAAAAAAGGCTTGACACGGCCGGGGACGGGCGCCTAGAGTCCGCATCTTCTGTATCGATCGCTAAATAAACAGGAGCACGAAATGAGCAAAGCCATTCCCCGCCGCCACCCCGTCGCCTTCGCCGTGGGGGCCGCGCTCGCCGTCACCGCCTTCAGCGCCGCGGTGCTGGGCCACCGCGCTTCGAACGCGGCGGGCCCGCCATCCGCGCCGCCGGCCACTCCGGTGGTGGTGACCGCTGTCACGCCCACCCAGGTCACGACGTGGGACGAGTTCTCCGGCCGCCTCGAGGCGGTCGAGCGTGTCGACGTGCGCTCGCGCGTGGCCGGCGCGGTGCAGGCCGTCCATTTCCACGAGGGCGCGCTGGTGAGGCAGGGCGATCTCCTGGTCACCATCGATCCGGCGCCTTATGCCGCCGAGGTCGACCGCGCCACGGCGCAGGTCCTCGCTGCCCAGGCGCGCCTCGACAACTCGATGAGCGAGCTCGAGCGGGCGCAGCGCCTGTGGGATGAAAGCGCGATCGCCAAGCGCGAGCTCGACGAGCGCGTCAACGCGCGCCGCGAAGCCGAGGCCAACGTGCGTGCCGCCGCCGCGGCGCTGCAGGCGGCCAGGCTCAGCCTGGGCTACACGCAGGTGAGGGCGCCCGTGTCCGGGCGGGTGGGCAGGCTCGAGGTCACGGCCGGCAACCTCGTGCCGGCCGGCCCGGGCGCGCCGGTGCTCACGACGCTGGTGTCGGTGGATCCCATCTATGCCAGCTTCGACGCCGACGAGCAGGTGGTGACGCGCGCCCTGGGCGAGGCCGAGGCGAGCAAGGCGGGGCTCGAAAGCATCCCGGTGCAGATGGGGACCGGCGGCACGGGCGACACGCCGTTGCGCGGACGCCTGCAGCTCGTCGACAACCAGGTGAACGCGAAAAGCGGCACGGTGCGCGTGCGCGCGGTGTTCGACAATCCCCGCGGCACGCTCATCCCGGGGCAGTTCGCGCAGCTGAA
>DATBEA010000114.1:0-11797 GCA_036276215.1 Usitatibacter sp. | reverse complement strand
TCGGCGAACCTCTACGACGTGCGTGTGCTCGACGGCACCGGCATCGGCGACGTGGGCGACGCCCTCGCGGGGATGGACTGGGTCATCCTCCACAAGGACGACTACGGCATCCGCGTCGTGAACATCAGCCTCGCCGCCGATTCGACCGAGTCCTACCTCACCGACCCGCTGTGCCGCGCCGTGCGCCATGCCGTGGCGTCGGGCCTCGTGGTCGTCGTGGCCGCCGGCAACTACGGCCTGGACGCTTCCGGACGCGAGCAGTACGGCAGCGTCACCTCGCCTGGCAACGAGCCCTCCGCGATCACCGTGGGTTCCGCGAACCCGCACGACACCGGCAGCCGCTCCGACGACTCCGTGAACATGTTCAGCTCGCGCGGCCCGACCCTGGGCGGCTACGACGACGCGAACGGCGTGCACCACGGCGACGGCCTCCTCAAGCCCGACCTGGTGGCTCCCGGCAACCACCTCGTGGGTGCGCTCGCCACCGACAACCTCGGCCTCGTGCCGAGCAAGCTCTCGCTCACGTTCCCGCAACTCGTCGTGCAGGCCGGCCCGCTGGGCAAGGGCCTCATGCAGGCGAGCGGCACCTCCTTCTCCGCGCCGGTCGTCGCCGGGACGGTGGCGCTCATGCTGCAGGCCAACCCCGGCCTCACGCCGCCGCTGGTGAAGGCGATCCTCCAATACACCGCCGAGCCGCTCGCGGGCTACAACCTGCTCGAGCAGGGCGCGGGCATGGTGAACGACGTGGGCGCCGTGCAAGTCGCCCAGGTGCTCCAGAACAACATCGGCTCGCGGGTGGCGAACGGCTCGCTCAAGGTGGGCGACAAGCTCCTCGCCACCGGCCAGTCGCTGCCCTCGCCCTCTTCCACCATCGACGGCCGCGTGGCCAACTGGAGCCGTCTCGCGTACCTGGGCGGAAACCAGGTGCTCACGGGAGACGCGCTGCTCACGAAGTTCCAGGCCCCTTACGATCCCACGCTGTCGTGGGTCGGCTCGCTGGTGTTCGACATCGACGTCGACCGCTTCGCGAGCAACAGCGCCTATGTCTCCGGCTTCGACGAGGCCGCCGTGTCCAGCGCGCCGCTGCTCTCGGCGGGCGTGGGCAACGTATCCCCGGTGCTCGGCCCGACCAGCCCGCTCTCGCAGACCGGCGCCTTCACGCCCACGCCCATGGCGTCGCAGCTCGCGGGCGGCGCGCCCGCCATCGGCGCCAACGGCGTGATCTTCACGGAGGGCGTGATCTACACCGAGGGCCTCATCTTCACCGAGGGCCTCATCTTCACCGAAGGGGTGATCTACACCGAGGGCTTGCTCTTCACCGAAGGCTTCCTCTTCACCGAGGGCTTCCTCTTCACCGAGAGCGTGATCTACACCGAGCAGGGCCCGATGCCGGGCGAATGACGTAAACGAGAATCCGGAGAAAACCGTGTCCCTCATCGACATGCAGGACTACACCCCGAAGGCCCGGGTCTACTGGTGGACGACCGTCTTCCTGGGTGTCTGGTCGCTGGTCTATGCGATCGCGGGGGTGGCGATGCTGCAAGGCACGGCGCTTCTCCAGGTCGTCGCCGGGGCGGCGGTCGCGGCCATCGTGGGCCTTTTCCCGGTGCGCATCCCGGGCTCGAAGACGTCGATCGCGGGCGCCGAGATCTTCATCTTCCTGATGCTCCTCCTCTTCGGCGTGCCGGCGGCGGTGCTCGCCGCCACGCTGGAAGCGATCGTGGGTGCCTACCGCGGCTCCAAGCGCTGGACGAGCCGCGTGGTGGCGCCCGCCATGGCGGCGGTCGCCATGTTCGCTTGCGCCTCGCTTTTCGTGGCCGCCCGCTCGGTCATCGTGTCCCACGGCTTCAACGGCGGGGCGATCATCGCGGCCGTCATGTCGCTCGCGGTGGTCTATTGGGTCGCGAACATCTTCATCACCACGGCGCTGGTCGCGCTGAAGCGCAGCCTCCCGTTCACGCCCGGCAAGTGGCTGCGCGAGAGCACCTGGATCGGCCTCGCCTACGTCGCCGGCGCCTCGGTGGCCGGCGTGCTCTACGTGAGCTTCGAGCAGTTCGGGCTGCCCGCGCTGCTCGTGTCCGTGCCGCTGGTCGCGATGTTCATCTCGACCGTGCACTTCTACTTCCAGCACAAGGAAGCCGACGCGCGCCACGTCGAAGAGCTGAAGGAAAGCGAAAGCCGCTTCCACAGCGCCTTCTCCCATGCCGCGATCGGGATGGCGATCGTCTCGACGGATGGGCGCTTCATCCAGGCGAACAAGGCGTTCGGCGACATGCTCGGGCGCACCCCGGCGGACCTTTCCTCGGCGCGCCTCTACGACCTCGTGAATCCGGACGACGTGGCCGCGCTCCAGGCCCCGCTCGAGAAGCTGGTGAAGGGCGAGCTCGGGTCGGTGCACACCGAGGTCCGCGGCCTGCACCGCGACGGCCCCGACGTCTGGATGGCCCTCAACGTCTCGCTCGCGCGCGACTGGCAGTTCCACACCCACAACCTCATCGTGCAGGCCCAGGACGTGAGCGCCCGGCGCCGCGCCGAAGCCGAGCTCTTCCACAACGCCTACCACGACAGCCTCACGCAGCTCACCAACCGCGTGCATTTCGACGAGCAGCTGAACCGCGCGATCTCGCGCGTCCAGCGCCACCCCGAGCAGCGCTTCGCCGTGATGTACCTGGACTTCGACCGCTTCAAGGTGGTGAACGACTCGCTCGGCCACAAGGCGGGCGACGAGCTGCTGGTGAACGTCGCGCGGCGCCTGAAGGGCATGCTGCGCGAATCCGACGTGCTGGCGCGCCTGGGCGGCGACGAGTTCGCGATCCTCGTGGAGAACATCAAGAACGAGCGCGAGCCGGTCGAGCTTGCCGAGCGCATCCACAAGGAGCTGCAGCGCCCGATCCAGCTGGGGCACATGGAAGTGGCCATCAGCGCCTCGATCGGCATCACGTACAGCACCAACGACTACCAGACCTCCGACCAGATCATCCGCGACGCCGACATCGCGATGTACAAGGCGAAGTCCAAGGGCAAGGCGCAGTACGCGCTCTTCGACTCGAGCCAGCACGCGCACGTCTCCGCGCAGCTGGCGCTCGAGACGGAGCTGCGCAAGGCGCTGGGCAAGGGCCAGATCTACCTCGAGTACCAGCCGATCTGCACGCTGAAGGACGGCCGGCTCGTGGGCTTCGAGGCGCTCGCGCGCTGGAACCACCCGACGCGCGGCCTTCTCGAGCCGTCGATGTTCATTCCCGTGGCCGAGGAAACCGGCCTCATCGTGCCGCTGGGCAACTGGGTGCTCGCCGAGGCGTGCCGCCAGATGGCCGAATGGCGCACCATCCGCGCCAACTCCGGGCTTCGCATGAGCGTGAACGTCTCGAGCCTGCAGCTTTCGCATCCCGATTTCGTGCCGCACGTGAGCCGCTCGCTCGCCGCCGCCGAGATGAAGCCCTCGCAGCTCACGCTCGAGGTGACCGAGAGCGTGCTCATGAACGGCATCGAGAACGCGGTCTCGACGCTCACCTCGCTTCGCGAGATGGGCGTGCAGCTCTCGATCGACGACTTCGGCACCGGCTACTCGTCGCTTTCCTACCTCGCCACGCTGCCCATCGACGCGCTCAAGGTGGACCGCTCGTTCATCGACCGCATGAACGAAGAGGGCGGCGAGATCGTGAAGGCGATCTTCAAGCTGGGCCAGGCGCTCTCCAAGCAGGTGTACGCCGAGGGCATCGAGACCCGTGCGCAGCTCGCCACGCTCCAGGAGATGGGTTGCGAGTTCGGCCAGGGCTTCCTGCTGTCCAGGCCCGTGGGCGCCGAGCGCGCCGGCGGCATCCTCGCGGCCAACGACGGCCCGATGACGGTCGAGGTCGCCTGACGGGGCACGAGGGGTGAGGCCGGGGTAGTTCCTACGGACCAGCCGCGCGGTGAACCCGGGCGGCTTGCCGTTGCCGCACAGGGAAGGATCCCGGAGATCGCCGTGAACCGCCCATTCGCATGCTTCGCGCTTGCCGCCGCTTTCGCCGCGGCCGGCGCGCACGCCCAGGAAAACCCGCTCGCGCGGCACTCGCTCGACTATCCCTCGAACATCGCGCCGGGGGCATGGAACGGCGCCGACCTGGAGAAGCGCACCAACTGCGCGGCGGGCCAGAACGACGGCACGCGCGGCACCTACGCGGAGTACGACGTGAGCTTCGACCGCACCCGCTCGCTCCTGGGCATCGACGAGATCGGGATCACGGGGCTGCGATGCACCTACACGGGCAACTATTTCATCGAGAACGACCGCCCCGGCTGGAACGGCACCTATACCTGCACGGACGGCAAGACCGGCAATTTCCAGTCGAAGGACATCCTCGCCACGCCGAACGCGCTCTCCATCCGGCTCGCCATCAAGCTCACCGGGTCGGAGACCTGCGACATCGACGCGATCCTCGGGGGCTCGCGCTTCTAGGTTGTCGGAAAGGTGAAGACGATGCGCGTGCCGTGCGTCTCGCGCGGCTCGGCGCGGATCGTCCCGCCGTGGGCTTCCACGATCGCCCGGCTGATGGCCAGGCCCAGGCCCGCGCCCTTGCGGGGCCGCTTGGTCTCGCCGCGGGCGAAGGACTCGAAGAGCTCCTCCTCGCGCCCGGGCGGCAATCCCGGCCCGTCGTCCTCGACCACGAACTCCACCATGCCGCGTGCCGGCGACGCGCTCACCGTCACGTGCGTGCCGGCCGGCGTGTGCCGGGCCACGTTGCCCATGAGGCTCGCCAGCACGCGCGGGGCGAGCGCCGGGTCCACCGCCACCGCGGGCAGGTCCTTGGGCACCTGGACGTCGAGCTGGTGGCGGGCGAGGACATTGCCCACGGTTCGAAGCGCCTCCTCCACGAGCTCGCCGGGCTTGCGCGGCTCGCGCTCGGGCCGCACCTCGCCGCTTTGCAGGCCCGCCATGAGCAGCGCGTCGCGGGCGACGTCCACGTAGTGCACGCGCTCGAGCGCCGTGGCCACGAGGGTGGCGAAGATCTCGAACTGGTGGCGCTGCTCGGGGATGAAGAGGTCGCGCGTGCGCTCGGGGCGCACCGCGAGCACGCCGCGCGTGCGCGTGGGCGACTTGAGCGGCAGGAACAGGTACTCGTTGCCGGCGAGGGTGTCGGTCCCGGCTCCCGACGACTGCGCCTGGTCGAATGCCCACTGCGCGGCGGTGCTGTCGAACGGGTTGGTCATGCCGCGCGCCGTAGGCGAGGTGAGCATGCCGGTCGAGTCGGGCACGAGCACCGCGACACGCGCCTTGAACTGGCGCGCCATGAAATCCTCGGTCTTCTCGATCACCTCCGCGGGCGTGCGCAGCTGCGCCAGGTCGCGCGCGAACTCGTAGAGCGTGCGCGCGCGCCTCTCGCGGTGCGCGGCCACGCGCGCCTGGAAGCGCAGGCTCCCGGCAAGCTGCCCGATCATCACGCCCGTGACGAGCATCACCGCGAAGGTGAGGAAGTACTGGATGTCGGCCGGGATGAAGCCGAAGCGTGGAGGCACGAAGAAGAACTTGAACGCGGCCACGTTGATCGCCGCGCCCACCACGGCCGGCCCGCGGCCCCACTTCACCGCGAGGAGCACCACGGTGAGCGTGTAGAACATCGCGATCGTCGCGAGCTCGAAGGCGGGATAGATGGCGCTGGAAAGCCCCGTGGCCACGGCGCAGGCGAGCACCGTCCAGAGGTAGCGCACGCGCTTCTCGGCAACGCGCGAGCCCGTCGTGTCCGCCGGCCGCGGCGCCGGCGCTTCCATCGCCATGCCGGCCTCGCGGCCCGCGCGTCCGATCTCGATCAGGTCCAGGCTCGGGTCGGCCGCCGCGATCCGCTCGCTCATGGCGCGGCTGGAGAACATGCGGCGGCTGCGGCCGCGTCCGACCACCACGCGCCCGATGTTGTGCTCGCGGGCGTAATCGACGATCGCCTCGCATTCGTCGTTGCCCGTGAGGATCGCCGTGTTGGCACCGAGCTCCTCGGCGAGCCGCACCACGTTCAGGATGCGGCCGCGCTCGCCCTCGGGCAGGCGCTGCAGCTGCGGAGTCTCCACGTAGATGGCGGTCCACGGCGCGGCCAATCCCTTGGCGAGGCGCGCGGTGCTGCGCACCACGTGCTCGGCCCCGGGATCGGGGCCCACGCAGCAGAGCACCCTCGCCTGGGTCTGCCAGACGCCCGCGATGTCCTTGGAGGCGCGGAAGCGGCGCACCTCGTCCTCGACCACGTCCGCCGTGCGCCGCAGCGCGATCTCGCGCAGCGCGAGCAGGCTTCCCTTGCTGAAGAAGGTGCCCTCGACGCCGCGCTCGGCCTCGCCCACGTGCACCTTGCCCTCCTCCAGGCGCAGGAGGAGCTCGTCGGCCGACATGTCCACCATGATCGTCTCGTCGGCGGTGTCGAAGAACGTGTCGGGAACGGTCTCGGGCTCGCGGATCCCCGTGATCTCGCCCACGACGTCGTTCAGGCTCTCCAGGTGCTGCACGCCCATCGTGGTGAACACGTCGATGCCCGCGGCGAGGAGCTCCTCGGCGTCCTTCCAGCGTTTCGGATGCCGCGAGCCGGGCGGGTTCGCGTGCGCGAGGTCGTCCACCATGATGACCTCGGGACGGCGGGCGAGCGCCCCGTCCAGGTCGAGCTCCCCGGGCGCGGGCGATGCGAGCGTCTCGAACCCCTGGAGGAGGAGGAGGTCCGCGCTCTCGTGGGCATCGACCACGGCGGCCACCACCTCGCGGCCGGCCTCGCGCATGCGGCGCGCGGCGGTGAGCATGGCGTTCGTCTTGCCGGCGCCCGGGAAGGCGCCGAAGAATATCTTGAGCTTGCCGCGCTGCGGGGCTGCTTCCGACATGGCCGCGATTCTACGCCCTCGGACGGCGTAGAATCGGCGCTCTCACGCTGGCAAAACTCGTGGAAGACTCCCTCCTCCTCGCCCGGGCGCAGTTCGGCCTCAACATCGGCTTCCACATCCTTTTCCCGGCGCTGACCATCGCGCTCGCGTGGTACCTCGCGGCTTTCCGCATCGCCTACGAGCGCACGCGCGACCCGCGCTGGCTCGCGACGTACACGATGTGGGTGAAGATCTTCGCGCTCACCTTCGCCGTGGGCGTGGTGACCGGCGTGACCATGTCGTTCCAGTTCGGCACCAACTGGCCGGGCTACATGAACCACGTGGGCGCCATCGCGGGCCCGCTCCTCTCCTACGAGGTGCTCACCGCGTTCTTCCTCGAGGCGACCTTCCTCGGGATCATGCTCTTCGGCGGCAAGCGCGTGCCCGATTGGCTGCACGTGCTCTCGACGATCCTCGTGGCGATAGGCACGACGCTCTCGGCGTTCTGGATCCTCGCGCTCAACTCGTGGATGCACACGCCCACCGGGCAGGTGCTCCAGGACGGCCAATGGATCGCCGGCGACTGGATGCGGGTGATCTTCAACCCCTCGTTCCCGTGGCGCTTCACGCACATGATGCTGGCCTCGATCCTCACGGGCTCCTTCGTGCTCGCGGGGCTCTCGGCGTGGCGGCTCCTCAAGGCGAACGACGAGCTGGCGCGGCGCACGCTGCGCATCGGCCTCCTGACCGCGGCGATCTGCGTGCCGGTGCAGGTCTGGGTGGGCGACCAGCACGGCCTCAACACGCTCGAGCACCAGCCGGCCAAGATCGCCGCCATGGAAGCGCTCTGGCATACGGAAAGCGGGATGCCGCTCGTCCTCTTCGCGATCCCCAACGAGAAGGAGCGCCGCAACGACTACGCGGTGGAGGTGCCCTACGCCGGAAGCCTGATCCTCAAGCACGACCCGCACGGGACCGTGCGCGGGCTGGACGAGTTCGAGCCCGACCGCCCCCCGGTGGGCCCGCTTTTCTTCGCCTTCCGCGCGATGGTGGGGATCGGCCTCGCGATGCTCGCCGTCTCGTGGATCGGCGCGTGGGCCACGCGGCGCGGGAAAGTGCCGCCGCGCTGGATGCTGTGGGGATTGTCCGGCTTCACGTTCGCCGGCTGGGCGGCCACGCTCTGCGGATGGGTCGTGACCGAGGTCGGCCGCCAACCGTGGCTCGTCACGGGGCTCCTGCGCACGAAGGACGCCGTGGGCGCCGCCAGCGGCGCCGAGCTGGGCGCCAGCATCACCAGCTATGCGATTACCTATTCGCTGCTCTTCTTCGCCTACATGGTGGTGCTCACCCACATGGCGGGCAAGGGCGCGGGGGAATGACCATGGACCTCGCGCTCGTCTTCATGGCGGTGATGGGGGCCTCGGTGCTGGCCTACGTCGTGCTCGACGGCTACGACCTCGGCGTGGGCATGCTCATGCCCGCGGCGAGCGAGGAGCAGCAATCGACGATGGTGGCCTCGATCGGCCCCTTCTGGGACGCCAACGAGACGTGGCTCGTGCTCGGCATCGGCGTGCTGCTGGCGGCCTTCCCGAAGGCGCACGGCGTGGTGATGGGCGCGCTCTACATGCCCGTGGTCGCGATGCTCGTGGGCCTCATGCTTCGCGGTGTCGCGTTCGAATTGCGAATCAAGGCGCTGGGCTGGCACCGCGAGCTCTGGAACTGGCTCTTCTGGGCCGGCTCCTTCGGCGCCTCGTTCTGGCAGGGCGTGATGCTCGGGCGCTACATCACCGGCTTCGCGAGCGGCTTCGGCTACTGGCTCTTCGCGTTCGTGGTGGGCGCGAGCCTTTGCGGCGGATACGTGCTGCTGGGAGCGACCTGGCTCGTCTACAAGACCGAGGGCGAGCTCCAGCGCAAGGCCCGCGCCTGGTCGCGTTGGGGCCTGCTATGGGTCGCCTTCGGCGTGGCGCTCGTGAGCCTCGCCACGCCCCTGGTGAGCGAGACGGTGCGCGCCAAGTGGTTCGATTTCCCGCGCACGCTCTGGGTGATGGTGTTGCCGCTCGCGACGGGCGTCGCGTGGCTGGCACTCTGGCGCGCCACGCGATACAACACGCCCTCGCGCCGCGATTGGCTCGCCTACGTGCTCGCGGTCGCGATCTTCACGCTCGCCTTCCTCGGCCTCGCCTACAGCCTCTTCCCGTACGTGGTGATCGACAGGCTCACGATCTGGGAGGCGGCCGCGCACCCGTCGGCCCTGCGCGCGATCTTCGTGGGGGCCGCGATCGTGGTGCCCTTCATCGTGGCGTACACGATCCTTTCCTACCGGATCTTCTCGGGCAAGGCCGACAAGAAGCTCTACGACTGAGCGGCGCGCCCGGCGGCCGGCGCCGGCTCGCCGAAGAACTTCTGGCACTGCTCCGGCGGCACGGGGCGGCTGATGAGGAAGCCCTGGATCTCGTCGCACTGGTGCGCCTGCAGGAAGGCGCGGTGCTCCTCGGTCTCCACGCCCTCGGCGATCACGCGCAGGTGCAGGCTGTGGCCCAGCGAGATGACCGCCTTGGCGATGAGACCCTGGTCGGGGCCGCCGCTCGTGATGTCGCGCACGAACGAGCCGTCGATCTTGAGCGCGGTGAGCGGCAGCCGGCGCAGGTAGGAAAGGCTCGAATACCCGGTGCCGAAGTCGTCCACCGAGAGGCGCACGCCGAGGGCCCGCAGGTCCTGCATGGTCTGGACCACGTTCTCGGGATCGTGCATCACCATGCTCTCGGTCAGCTCGAGCTCGAGCTGCTCCTCCATGCCGGTCTTGTGGATCACGTCGGAGACGCTGCGCACGAGGTTGCCCGCCCAGAGCTGCCGCGCGGAGAGGTTCACGGAGATCACCGGCTGGAAACCGGCCCGGTGCCACGCACGTCCCTGCGCGCACGCGGTGCGCAGCACCCAATCGCCGATGGGCACGATGAGCCCCGTCTCCTCGGCGAGCGGAATGAAACGGTCGGGAAGGATCAAGCCGCGCTCGGGATGGCGCCAGCGCACCAGCGCTTCGACCGCGTCCACGCGGCCGGTGGCGAGGTTCACGCGCGGCTGGTAGTGCAGCAGGAGCTCGTCCCTCTCGATCGCGCGGCGAAGGCTCTGCTCCATCGACAGGCGCTCGTTGGCGAGCTCGTTCATCTCGGCGGTGTAGAACTGGAACGTGTTGCGGCCCTGGCTCTTGGCGCGGTACATCGCCGCATCCGCGTTCTTGAGGAGCGTCTGCACGTCGGGGCCGTCCTGCGGATAGAGGCTGATCCCGGCGCTGCAGGTGATGTTCAGCTCGCGCTCGCCGACCTCGATGGGCTCGCTCACCCGCGCGATCAGCCGGCGCATGGTGCGGAAGATCACGTCCTCGCGCGTCTGGTCGGAGAGGATCAGCACGAACTCGTCGCCGCCCAGGCGCGCCACCGTGTCGCCGTCGCGCACCGCGGCCTGGAGCCGCTCGCCCACGTGGCGCAGCACCTCGTCGCCGAAGTTGTGGCCGAGGGAATCGTTGATCACCTTGAAGTGGTCCAGGTCGATGAAGACCACGGCGATGGAGCGGGTGTTCCTCTGGGTGAACACCGCCTGCTTCAGGCGATCGTGGAAAAGGTGGCGGTTGGGCAGCCCAGTGAGCCCGTCGTAGTTGGCCTGGCGCTCGAGCTCCTGCTGGTAGCGCTTCCTCTCGATCGAGTACTGCATCGCCTTCAGCAGCAGCTCCCGGTCGATCTTGCCCTTCACGAGGTAGTCCTGGGCGCCGCTCTTCACCGCGTAGAGCGCGAGCTGCTGGTCGTCGTTGCCCGAGAGCACGATGATCGGCACGTCGGGCGAATGCGCGTACACCTTGGAGAAAGTCTCCAGCCCGCTGCTGTCCGGCAGCGACAGGTCGAGCAGCACGAGCGAGACGTTCTTCTGCGCGAGCACCTCCAGCCCGCGCGAGAGGCGGTCGGCGTGCTTCAGGCTGAACGGCGCGCTCGCCGGCTCCTCGGCGAGCATCTCGTGGATGAGGCGCGCGTCGCCCGGGTTGTCCTCGATCAGCAGGACGCGGTGGCCGGGCTCCTCGGATTTCATCGGCCGGGCGGCAGCGTCACCACCGAGAGCCAGAACCGGTCGATGGACTGGATCACGACGATGAATTTCTCCAGGTCCACGGGCTTGGTCACGTAGCAGTTGGCGTGCAGGTGGTAGCTCTTCAGAACGTCCTCCTCCGCCTTCGACGTGGTGAGGATCACGACCGGGATCGCGCGAAGCTGCGGGTCCTGCTTGATCTCGGAGAGCACCTCGCGCCCGTCCTTCTTGGGAAGGTTGAGGTCGAGCAGGATGATGTCGGGCCGCGGCGCCTCGGCGTAGGCTCCGCGCCGCTTGAGGAAGTCGATCGCTTCCACGCCGTCCTTCACCCAGTGCAGGTTGTTGTAGACCTTGCCCTCGTGGAGCGCTTCCTTCGTGAGGCGGTGGTCGCCGGGGTTGTCCTCGACCAGCAGGATCTCCACGGGCGGCGATTCGTCGACGGTCTGGATCATGGGCTCCTCGTGTGGCCGGCCTCGGGGCGTGCCAGCGTGAACGCGAACGTGGCGCCCTCGCCCGGGCGCGATTCCACCCAGATGCGCCCGCCGTGGCGCTCGACGATCTTCTTGCAGATCGCGAGACCGATGCCGGTGCCCGGGTACTCGGTCTTGTTGTGCAGGCGCTGGAACATCATGAAGATGCGGTCGGCGTACTGCGGGTCCAGCCCGATGCCGTTGTCGCGCACGCTGAAGACCCACACGCGGTCGCGAGTCTCCGCGCCCACGTGGATGCGCGGCTTCGCCTCGGCGTGGAACTTCATCGCGTTGCCCACGAGGTTCTGGAAAAGCTGCGTGAGCTGCGCGCTGTCGGCGACCACCTCAGGCATGGGATCGTGGGTGACCTCGGCGCCGCTCGCCTCCTGGGAGGCGCGCAGGTTCACGAGCGCGCGGCTCAGCGCCGCGCCGCTGTCGGTGGGCGA
>DATBEA010000113.1:0-2150 GCA_036276215.1 Usitatibacter sp. | reverse complement strand
GCGCCCACCGAGAGCGGGAAGGTGAGCGCGTTGCCCAGGCCGTAGGCGAAGAAGAGCTTCGCCGCGGAAAAGCACAGGTCGCGCTCGGTCATGCCCAGCAGCGCGCGGCCGTAGAGCTCCGCCGTCCAGTACGGGTTGGCGTGGGTGTGCACCGTTCCCTTGGGCCGCCCGGTGGAACCCGATGAGTAGAGCCAGAAACCCACGTCGTCCGGGCCCGTGTCGGCGGCCTGCGCGGCGGGCTCGTGCGCGGCGATCGACTCGCGAAGGGCGAGCATTCCCGCGGGAAGCTTTCCTTCCGGGCGCGAAACCATGACGAAGCGAAGCGCGTGCCCGCCGGCCTGCATCGCCTTCTCCAGCACCGGCAGCAGCGCCTGGGAGACGAGCGCGCCCTGGGCGCGGCAATGCCGCAGGATGTAGGCGTAGTCGTCGCCGGCGAGGAGCGTGTTGACCGCGACCGGCACCACGCCCGCGTGCATCGCGCCCAGGAAAGCCGCCGGCCAATCGTTGTTGTCGTGCATCAGGAGGAGCACGCGCTCCTCGCGGCGCACGCCCAGCGCCGTGAGCGCGGCCGACATGCGCCGCACGCGCTCGTCGAGCTCGCCGTAGGTGATGCTTTCGTGATCGTCGGTGTAGGCGGGAGAGCGGGCGCGCGCGGCGTTGCGCTCGAGGAGGTGGCGCGCGAAGTTGAAGCGTTCGCCCGGCGGGGCTGGGAGGCTCGCATTCATGTGTAGCATCATATCTCCATGGATGCCGCCCCCGCGCCGGTCGATTACCGCACCGATCCCTCGCGTTATCGCCACTGGAAGATGTCCTTCGACGGGCCCGTCGCCACGCTCGCCATGGACGTGGCGGAGGACGGCGGCCTCGTGCCCGGCTACAAGCTCAAGCTCAATTCCTACGACCTGGGCGTGGACATCGAGCTCGCCGACGCGCTGAACCGGATCCGCTTCGAGCACCCGCAGGTGAGGGCGGTCGTGATCTCGAGCGCCCGGGAGCGCATCTTCTGCTCCGGCGCCAACATCTTCATGCTGGGCACCTCGAGCCACGCGTGGAAGGTGAATTTCTGCAAGTTCACCAACGAGACGCGCAACTCCATCGAGGACTCCTCGCGCCATTCGGGGCTCAAGTTCGTGGCCGCGGTGAACGGCACATGCGCGGGCGGCGGCTACGAGCTGGCGCTCGCCTGCGACGAGATCGTGCTCGTGGACGACCGATCCTCGGCGGTGTCGCTTCCCGAGGTGCCGCTCCTGGGCGTGCTCCCGGGCACGGGCGGGCTCACGCGCATGACCGACAAGCGCCACGTGCGCCACGACCATGCCGACATCTTCTGCACCACGGCCGAGGGCGTGCGCGGCCAACGCGCGGTGGACTGGCGGCTGGTCGATGCGATCGCTAAGCCCGCGCAGTTCGCCGCCGCGGTGCGCGAACGCGCACTGGCACTCGCCCGCTCGAGCCCGCGTTCGGCGCAAGCGAAGCCCGTGACCCTCGCTCCGATCCAGCGCAACACGACAGCCGACACGATCGAATACCGGCACGTGCACGTGGCCATCGACCGCGCGCGCCGCATCGCGACCTTCACCGTGAAGGCGCCGGCCACGCGCGAGCCCACCGACCTCGCCGGCATCGAGCAAGCCGGCGCCGCGTGGTGGCCGCTCGCCATGGCGCGCGAGCTGGACGATGCGATCCTCACGATGCGCACCAACGCGCTCGACATCGGACTCTGGGCCCTTCGCACGGATGGGGATGCCGACGCGGTCCTCGCCTGCGATGCAGCGCTCGAGGCGCATGCGGCCCATGGTTTCGTGAGAGAAGTGACCGGCTACCTGCGGCGCACGCTGGCGCGTCTCGACGTCTCGTCGCGCACGCTCTACGCGCTGGTCGAACCGGGATCGTGCTTCGCGGGGACCCTCGCCGAGCTCGCGTTCGCCGCCGACCGCACCTACATGCTCTCGCTCCCGGGCGATGCCGCGCGTTCGCCCGCGATCGCGCTTTCCGCGCTCAACTTCGGCGCCTTCCCGATGGTGAACGGCCAGTCGCGCCTCGCGCGGCGCTTCTACGACGATGCCGCGGCGCTTGGCGCCGCTCGCGCAAGGCTGGGCGAGAGGCTCGACGCGCGCGCCGCCCTGGAGCTCGGCCTCGTCACCGCCGCG
>DATBEA010000112.1:0-5584 GCA_036276215.1 Usitatibacter sp. | reverse complement strand
CGAGTACGTGGACGCCCTGGTGGCCGACCTCGAGGCGAGCCTGCCGGACGTCTGGGGGCGGCCCCTGCACACGATATTCCTGGGCGGCGGGACTCCGAGCCTCTTCGCGCCCGAGTCCATCGAACGCCTCATCACCGCGGTGGGTACGCGCATGAAGGTCGATCCCGGCACCGAGATCACGATGGAGGCCAACCCCGGCACCTTCGAGGCCGAGCGCTTCCGCGGCTTCCGCGCCGCCGGCGTGAACCGGCTTTCCGTCGGGATCCAGACCTTCGACGACGCGAAGCTCGCCGCGATCGGGCGCGTGCACGGGGCAGACGAGGCGCGGCGCGCGCTCGACGCGGCGCTTGTGATCTTCCCGCGCGTGAACACCGACCTCATGTACGCGCTCCCCGGCCAGGTGCTGGGCGAGGCGCTGGCCGACGTGCGCGAGGCGGTCTCGCGGGGTGCGACTCACGTCTCGGCCTACCACCTCACCCTCGAGCCCGACACCCACTTCGCGCGCTTCCCGCCCACGCTTCCCGCCCACGACGAGGCCGCCGACATGCAGGAGGCGATCGAGGCCGAGCTCGCGTCTTCAGGCTTCGAGCACTACGAGACTTCCGCCTTTGCGAAGCCTGGCGAGCGCGCGCTGCACAACCTCAACTACTGGACCTTCGGCGATTACCTCGGCCTGGGGGCGGGAGCCCACGGCAAGATCTCCCTGCGCGAGCGCGTGATGCGCACCGAGCGCACGCGAAAGCCCGCGACCTACATGCGCGAGGCGCTCGCGGGCGAGGCGGCCCGCAACGTGCGCGACGTGGACGAGCGCGACCTGCCCTTCGAGTTCATGCTGAACGCGCTTCGCCTGGTCGACGGCTTCCCGGTGACGCTCTTCGCGGAGCGCACGGGACTCGACATCCTTTCCATCGAGCCGCAGCTTCGCCAGGCCGAGGCCGCGGGATTCATCGAGCGCGACGCCATGCGCGTGAAACCCACGCGCCGTGGCGAGCGATTCCTGAACGACCTCCTCGCGATCTTCCTGCCGGGCGAAAGCGCGCCGCGGCGCACGATCCGGATCAGTACTTGTTCGCCGGGTACGATCCGCCCTTCATGAACGGCGGCTCGCGGCCCACGAGCGCCTCGAGCATGACCAGCTCGGCGTCGGTGTGGTTGCGGAACGGGCCGGCCTCGATGCGCATGGAGCTGCCGTTGTCGCGCAGGAGCAGCGGCTCCTCGTGGTGCGTCGTGCGCACGAGGCGCCCGCTCGCCATGCCGGGACCTTCCACCAGCGCCTCGCCATAGCAAAGGCAGAAGTACACGCCGGCGGTATCCATCTCCACGTAGGCTCCCGTGCCGCGGATGCCGATGGAGGCGGTCGAAGCCTTGATGGTGACGGGTTTCTTCGAGAACACCGAGAGCACGCCGCCCGAGGCGACAGCGAGCTGTGCCAGCAGCCCATCGGGGCCCTTGCCCAGCTCGATCACCGTCTGCGAGCGCAGCAGGAAGGCATCCTTTCCCACCACGATCACCGCGGAGCTCGCGTGCCCGGTCGCGACGCGGTCGCCCGGGCGCACCGGCGTGCCCACGTGGGCCTGGGCGCCGTTCACGTGCACGATGCCGTCGAGCTGGTTCACTCCCGGGGGAATGTCTCCCTTGGCGAGCGCGCGCGCGATCACGCCGCTCGCGCCGGCGGCCAGCAATGCGAGGGCTGTGCGCCGCCTCATGGCTTCCTCCTGAAGATGATGTCCCACACGCCGTGCCCCAGCGCCGCGCCGCGCCGCTCGAACTTGGTCTGCGGCCGCCACGCGGGCCGCGGCGCGAATTCGTCCGCGGTGTTCTCGAGGAGCCGCGACTCCCGCATGACCGCGAGAACCTGCTCAGCATACTCGCGCCAATCGGTCGCCACGTGCATGAGCCCGCCGGGGGCGAGGCGCGAGGCGGCGAGCTCCATGAAGGCCGGCTGCAGGAGGCGGCGCTTGTGGTGGCGCTTCTTGGGCCAGGGATCGGGAAAGAACACGTGGATCGCGGCGAGCGCGCCCTCGGGCACCATGTCGCGCATCACCTCGACCGCGTCGTGCTGCACCACGCGCACGTTGCCGATGCCCTCCGCATCCAGGCGCTTGAGCAGGGCGCCCACGCCCGGCCCGTGGACTTCGATAGCGAGGTAGTCCGTTCCGGGGTTCTCGCGCGCGATCGCCGCGGTGGTCTCCCCCATGCCGAAGCCGACCTCGGCCACCACCGGGGCCTCGCGTCCGAAGGTCTCCGCCAGGACGAGCGGCGCGGCGGCGTAGCCGATACCGTAGCGCGGCATGAGGCTCGCGACGGCGTTTTGCTGCGCCGCGGAGAAACGTCCCTGGCGCAGCACGTAGCTGCGGATGGGGCGGTGGTAAGTCACGGATTCTTCGATTGGTTTCGGCACCGCATGATAGCGCGAGCGAGCACTGGCATTTTTGCAACAGCGCGTGTTTGACACCTTGGATAGCGCAGCCTAGATTCCGGCGAAAGGACACGAAAACAATGAGGCTCGGGTCGACGCTGGCCGCACTCGCCTTTGCGACGCTTTTTGGCGTGGCTTCGGCGGAGGACTACCTGGGCACGCTGAAAATTCCGCGCACCGGCCAGTCGCCCACGGCGACCTTCTCGCTCGCATCCGAACCCGTGAACGCATTCTCGCCGTGGAGCGGCGCGACCTCGACGTTCAGCTCCGACACCGGGATGCGCCTTCGCCTGGGGTTCCATTACTCGCGTTTCGTCTCCGTCGAGAGCGAGTTCGTCGACTATGGGCGCGCACCCGCGGAAGTCTTCGCGAGCCCGGGCAGCCTCTCCTCGGGATTCCGCAGCACCGGCTTCGGCGTGGACACGGTCGCGCGCACGCCCGTGTGGCACAGCATGTCGCTCTACGGAAGGTTCGGGGCGTATCGCGGCGAGGTGCGCAACGCCTTCGCCTCCTATTCGACCTCGCTCCTCGCCGATCCCGCGCGGGTTACTCGCGTGCGCTACGGGTTTGGCGTTCGCTACGACTTCAGCAACGCCTTCGGCGTGCACGCCGACATCGAGCGCTACGCGCCCGTGGGCGCCCCGCTGGGCGAGCCCGACGCGGACCAGTTCTCCATCGGCGTGAACTGGCGCTTCTAGGCGCTTTTCTGGATGAGGCCCGACTCGGGCGAGCTGGGCGAGGCTTCGTAGGGCTTCTTCGCCATGCGCCCCGCGCGATAGGCTTCCCGGCCGGCCTCCACGGCGAGCTTCATCGCATGCGCCATCATCACCGGGTCGCGCGCCTTGGCGATGGCGGTGTTCATGAGCACGCCGTCGCAGCCCAGCTCCATCGCGACCGCGGCATCCGAGGCGGTTCCGATTCCGGCATCCACCAGCACCGGCACCTTCACGCGGTCGATGATGATCTGCAGGTTCCAGGGATTCACGATGCCCATCCCCGAGCCGATGAGGGAGGCGAGCGGCATCACCGCGACGCAGCCCAGCTCCTCCAGCTCCTTCGCGAGGATCGGATCGTCGCTGCAGTAGGCCATCACCTGGAAGCCCTCGGCGACGAGGGTCTTCGCGGCCGCCAGCGTCTCGGGCATGTTCGGGTAGAGCGACTGCGCGTCGCCCAGCACCTCGAGCTTCACCAGCGAGTGGCCGTCGAGGAGCTCGCGCGCGAGGCGAAGCGTCCTCACCGCGTCCGCGGCGTTGTAACAGCCCGCGGTGTTGGGAAGGATCGTGAATCGCGACGGCGGGAGCACGTCGAGCAGGCTCGGCTCCCCCGCGTTCTGGCCGATGTTGGTGCGGCGGATCGCGACGGTGACGATCTGCGCGCCCGAAGCCTCGATCGCGCGGCGGGTCTCGTCGAAATCGCGGTACTTGCCCGTGCCCACCAGCAAGCGCGAGTCGTACGCCTTGCCTGCGATGAGGAGCTTGTCCGCGGCCATCGCGCTAGCCTCCCCCGACCGCGACCACGACCTCGATGCGGTCGCCGTCCATCAGGCGCGCCTCGGGAAAGCGGCTGCGCGGCACGATCTCGCCATTGCGCTCCACCGCGATGCGCTTTCCCGCGAGATCGAGCTCGTCGAGAAGCTCCACGAAGGTGAGAGGCGCCGGGAATTCGCGCGGGGAGCCGTTCAATGTGACGCAGATCGCCATGGGCAGATTATAAGACCTACATCTGCCTGAACTTCCCCGCGTACGCCCGGCTCACCGGCAGCTCGGTCTTGCCGTCCTTCAGCTTCACGAAGACGCGGCCGCCCAGGTCGCGGCGCGTGCCCGCCACCTCGTTCATGTTCACGATGGTGGCGCGATGGACCTGCCAGAAGACCTCCTCGTCGAGCTGCGCGGCCAACTCGGCGAGCGCCATGCGGATGAGCGACTCGCCCTCGCGCGTGACCACGCACGTGTACTTGTCCGAGGCCTGGAAATAGAGCACGTCGTCCACGGCGATCTGCTGGACCAGCTCGCCCTTGAGCGCGCGGACCCAGCGAAGCTTGCCCGCGGCGCCCGGCAGCGCGCGGGCGAGCTTCGCCAGCACGTCGTCGAGCGCCGGCGGGCGCTCCGAGGTGGCGATCTTGCGTCGCAGGCGCTCGACCGACCTTGCGAGCCGCTCGTCGCTGACGGGCTTCAGGATGTAGTCGACCACCTCGCGATCGAAGGCCTCGACCGCGTACTGGTCGAAGGCGGTCACGAAGACCACGTGCGTGCGCGTGTCGATCCGCTTGGCGAGCTCGATGCCGGTGAGGCCGGGCATGCGGATGTCGAGGAAGGCGACCTCGGGCTCGTCCTCGTTGATGCGCCGCAGCGCCTCGACGCCGTTGAACGCGAGGGGCAGGATCTCGAGCTCGGGCCACGCCACCGCGAGCCGCGCCCGAAGGTGCTCGGCGAGGTTCTGCTCGTCGTCGGCGATGAGGGCGCGCGCGTTCATGCGGGAAGCGTGAGCGTCACGACGGCCCCGCCGAGCGCCGCCTCGGAAACGACGAGCGACGCGCGCTCGCCGTAGATCAGGCGCAGCCGGTCGCGCACGTTGGTAAGGCCCACCCCGCCGCGCGTGGTCGCAGCGAAGCCCACGCCGGTGTCGGAGATCTCGACGGCCACGCCGGCGCCGTTGCGATGGGCGTGGACGCGCACGAGCCCGCCTTCGACCTTGGGCTCGAGGCCGTGGCGGATCGAGTTCTCGACGACCGGCTGCAGCAGCATCGGCGGGAGCGCCACGGCGTGAAGCTCGGGCGGGATGTCCACCTCGTAGCGCAGGCGCCCGCCCATCCGGATCTGCAGCACGTCGAGGTACGACGCGATGAGCTCCGCCTCCTGGACGAGCGTGGTCGATTCGCCGCGCGTGGCGTTCAGCGATCCGCGCAGGAAACGGATGAAGCTCTCGAGCATCCGCTTGGCCTTGGCCGGATCCGGATCCACCAGGCTCGCCACGTTGGCGAGCGTGTTGAAGAGGAAGTGCGGCTCGATCTGCGCCTGGAGCGCGCGCAGGTTGGCGAACGCGGCTTCGCGCTCGATGCGCTCGTTGCGCGCGCGCTCGGCCTCCAGCGCCGCCTGGGCGCGCGCGTGGCGCTCGCGCCAGAAGAAGACCAACGAGACCACGAGGGAAACCGCGAGGCTCGTGAAG
>DATBEA010000111.1:0-12144 GCA_036276215.1 Usitatibacter sp. | reverse complement strand
GGCCCACGCCCACGAGGCCCCGCGGGAAGAGGACCACGATCACGAGGAGGATCAGGCCCAGCCAGAAGCGCCAGTACTGGGTGGCCCCCATCAGCTCCGATTTGAGGAACCCGAACGCGAAGGCGCCGACCACGGGACCGGCGAAGCTCGCGAACCCGCCCAGCACCGTCATGAACACGAGCTCGCCCGAATGCGTCCAATACGCGAGCTCGGGATCGGCCTGGCCGGTGCCCACGGCGAGGATGACCCCGCCCACCGCGCAGTAGAACGCCGAGATCGCGAAGGCGATGAGCCGGAAAAGGCGCACGCGCACGCCCAGGTACTCGCTCTTGCGGTGGTTCTCGCGCGAGGCGGCGAGATGCAGGCCGAAGGGCGAATGCACGAGCCGCCACATCGCGAAGCCGAGCAGGGCGAGGAGCGCCACGCAGTAGTAGTAGAAGGGGCCCACGAGGAAGGCGGTCTTGTCCAGCTCCGCGAAATCGCGCCCGAAGAGCGTAGGCCTCAGCACCCGCATGCCGGTGTCGCCGCCCGTGAGGTTGTAGAACTTGAACAGGAACGAATGGAACAGCATGCTGAAGGCGAGCGTGAGGATGCCGAAGAAGATCTTCACGTAGCGCACCGCGAGGAGCGCCACGGGGATCGCCACCGCCACCGCGGCGGCCGCCGAGACGATGAGGATCGCCTCGAAGCTCTTCACGCCGAGGCGCCCCGAGAGCACCGCCGCGCCGTATGCGCCGATCGCCACGAAGAGCGCATGGCCGAAGGAAAGCAGGCCCGTGTACCCGAAGAGCAGGTTGAAGCCCAGGAGCGCGATCGCGTAGGCGAGCGCCGGCAGGACCAGCGTCATGTAGTACGGCTTGAGGAAGGAGGGCAGGGCGAGGAGCGCCGCGAGCGCCGCGATCGCGAGCGCGGCCCTCATTCCGCGGGCTTCCCGAAGAGCCCGGCCGGGCGCAGCACCAGGATGCCGATCACCACGGCGTAGATCGCGAGCATCTCGAGCTCGGCATACCAGGTGATCGCGGCCGCGCGCAGCAGCCCCACGATGAGGGCGCCCACGAGCGCGCCGCGCATGCTGCCCAGCCCGCCGATCACCACGACCGCGAAGGCTTCCACGACGAGCTCGACCGGCATGTCGAGCGCCGCCGCCGCCGTGGGCACCACCAGCGCGCCGCCCACGGTGCCCAGCATCGTGCCCAGCGTGAAGACGCTCGCGTAGACCCAGCGCACGTTCACTCCGAGGGCGAGGCTCATCTCGCGGTTCTCCGCGGTGGCGCGCAGGATCCGGCCGAAGCGCGTCTTCTTGAGGAAGGCCCCCAGCCCGGCGGCGATCGCGATGCTCGCCGCGATCACGAGCGCGTTGTAGGTGGGCACCTGGACCGCGCCCACCTCGATCTTTCCGTACGACATCACGAGATCGCCCAGTTGCGCGGGATTCGCACCCCAGAAGAAGCGCAGGATGTCCTGGAACATCAGCACGAGGGCGAAGGTGAGCAGGAGCTGGAACGCCTCGTCGCGGTCGTACACGGTGGCGAGCAGCGCCTCGATCACGGGGCCGATGAGCCCGGCCACGATGCCGGCCGCGATGAGCACCGGCAGGAAGAGCGCGGGCGGCATGCCGGCCGCGATCGCCCAGTTCACCGCGCTGATGCCGAAGTAGGCGCCCAGCGCGTAGAACGAGCCGCACGCGAGGTTCACGATCTTCTGGACGCCGAACACGAGCTGCAGCCCGGCGGCCACGAGAAAAAGAACGGCGGCGTGGAAAACGCCGCCGATGACGATGTCGAGGAAGGCGGTCACGGAATCCCGTCATCCCCCCGCGGCAATGGCGTTCACAGCTTGATCTGCGCGGTCTCGATCCACTTCCAGAAGTCCTGGCCCGGCCCTTTCTGCAGCTCGGCCCCGGACATGATGTCCACGGTGCCCAGGGTCGGGAAATCGTAGTTGTTCTTGTGCGTGGTGAGCCCCTGGTAGAAGGTCTGCTCGGCGATGTGGTCCTTGCGCATGGAGCCGGGGCCTCCGAGGGACTCGACTTTCACGCCCTCGATCGCGTCGATGATGTCCTCCTTGCCCGGCCAGGCGTTCTTCGCCTTGTGCGCGGCTTCCACGCCCGCCTTGTAGACCATCATCGCGAAGTACGCGCGATCGGCTTCCCAGTGCGGGTAGTCGTTGTACTTCTCGTGGTACTGCTTCACGAACTGCTTCTGGAGCGCGCTGGCGTTGGCGTAGTCGAAGTAGAGCGTGTTGTGGCCGAAGATCATGCCCTCGGGCGTGAAGGATTTCTTGAGCGCCGTGTGCTGGAATCCCGCGGCCGGGAAGACGAACTTCGTGCCGCCGTCCATGAGGCCCGCGCCGTGCGCGGTGCGCATGAAGATCGGCAGGTCCGCGAAGAGGAGGGACGAGAAGACCAGGTCGGGCTTGGCCGCCTTCAACGCCGCCACGTGCGTGGTGAGGTCGGTCGTGCCCACCTTGGGCCACTGGTCGGCCACCACCGTGTGCTCGACGCCGAACTTCTTCAGCAGCGCCTGGAAGGCCGCGAAGTTGTTGCGCCCGTACGAGTAGTCGGGGTTGATGCCCGCCACGGTCTTGAACTTGCCCTTCCAGTACTTCACCGCGAGGAGGGACGCCATCACCGCCTCGCACTCGTTGTCGGTGCTGCGGAAGATGTAGCGCGGGTTGGCCATCGTCTCCTTCACGCCGTCCTGGGTGGTGCCGTCCCAGAAGATCGTGAGCGCCTTCATCTCCTCGGCCACCGGCCCCATGGCGAGGCTCACGCCGGAGGACACGATCCCCTGCACGCAGTCCACGTTGTCCTGCAGCACGAGCTTGCGCAGCCGCTCGATGGAATCCTTGGCGTTGGTCTCCTCCTCGACGACGAGCTCCACCTTGCGCCCCGCGATGCCGCCGTGCGCGTTGATCTAGTCGACCGCGAAGAGCGTGCCGCGAAGCCCGCACTCGCCGATGGTGCCGGCGATGCCCGCCTTGGGCGCGATGATCCCCACCTTGAGCGGCCCGGACTGTGCCAGCGCCGGGAAGCTCAGCAAGGGCGAGGCCGCCGCGGCGACACCGGCGCCGCCGAGGGCCTGGAGCAACTTCCTTCGTTTCGTGTTCATCTCTCTCCTCCTCTGTTTTTGCGTCGCCCCGGGCGCCGCGGCGCGGCGATGGCCGGGGTCCAAGTTACATCGTTTCCCGCGTGAACTTCTCGATCTCGTCGATGAGGCCGTCGCTCGCCTTCGCGGCCTTCGCCTCGTCGCCGGCCGCGATGGCGCGCGCGATATTGGCGTGCAGCTTCGCCGTGAGCGGCATGTCGGCCGCCTGCTTGTAGTGGATATACCAGAAGCGGCGCGAAAGCGAGTGCATGAGGGACATGGCGCCCGCCGCGAAGTCATTGTGGGAGGCCGCGCTGCAGAGCGTGTTGAACTCGCGGTCGGTGCGCATGAAGGTGACGTCGTCGTTCGCCTTGGCGGACTGCTCGAAGCGCCTGGCGAGGTCGAGGAAGCGCGTCCGCTCCGCCTCTGTGGCGCGGCGCGCGGCGCTGCGGGCGATGAGGCGCTCGAGCTCCCGGCGCACTTCGAGGAGCCGCAGCTGGTTGCCCACGTTGATCTCGGTCACCATGATTCCGCGCCGCGGCAAAATCGACACCAGGTTCTCCCGGGCGAGCCGCTGCAGCGCTTCGCGGATGGGCGTCCGGCCGATGCCGGTCTTCACCGAGAGCTCGCCCTCGGAGACCGCCTGGCCCGGCGCGAGCTTGAGGGTCACGATGAGCTCCTCCAGGTGCGCGTAGGCGAGCTCGGTGAGGCTCGAGGCCGGCGGCGGGAGGGTGAGGCGCTTGCTCAATGCTGTCGGCGCTTCTCGACGAGGTTCACGAACTTCTCGTATTCCTTCTCGTCCACGCCGTAGCTGTGGTCGTCGTCGGGAAACGAGCCTTCCTTCACCTCCTTGATGTACTGCGTGATGCCCTTCAGCGCGACCTCGGTCAGGTTGGCGTAGCGCTTGGTGAACTTGGGCTTGAAGTCGGTGAAGACGCCGAGCAGGTCGTGGCAGAGCAGGATCTGCCCGTCGGTGCCCACGCCGGCGCCGATGCCGATGGTGGGGATCTCGAGCTGGCGCGAGATCACCGTCGCGATCTTCGCCGGCACCGCCTCGAATTCCAGCATGAAGCAGCCGGCATCCTGGATCGCGAGCGCGTCCTCGAGGATCTTCATCGCGCCCTCGGCGGTCTTGCCCTGGATCCTGAAGCCGCCGAACATCGCCACCGTGTGCGGCGTCATGCCGATGTGGGACGCCGTGGGAATTCCCGAATCGACCAGCGCCTTCAGGATGTGCGCCTGGCTCTTGCCGCCCTGGGGCTTCACCGCGTCGCAGGCCGCGTCCTGCATGTAGCGCGTGGCGTTCACGAGCGCCCGGTCCACGGTGTTGTAGCTCTGGTAGGGCATGCACCCCAGCACGAAGGTGTTCGGGGCGCCGCGGCGGATCGCCTGCGCGTGCATCACCATCATGTCCATGGTGGCGGGAATCGTGTTGGGATGCCCGTGCGCGATCATCGCGAGGCTGTCGCCCACTACCGCCACGTCCACGCCCGCCATCTCGGCCCAGCGCGCGGCGGTGTAGTCGGGAACGGACATGTAGACCATCTTCTCGCCGCTTTTCTTGGAGTCCAGGATCTCCTGCAGCGTGCGCTTCTTTTTCCCGGGATTTTGCGGGGAATCGGGCATGGCGAGCCTTGACATCGAGGGTGATCGACAACTAATATATCAGGCATGATGACCGAGCGCCAACGCAGGTTCCGCGACCAGTACGTCGCCGACATCAGCCCGTGGTACCACGGGCTGCTGCACGTGGCCGTCACTTACGGGGTGGGCGTGGCCGCCATCGCATGGTGCGTGAGCCGCATGCAGGACTCGCGCTGGGAGTGGCTGCTCATGATCCCGGTGGCGATCGCCGGAAACTTCTTCGAGTGGGGCATGCACCAGCACGTGATGCATCGGCTGGTGGACAAGTTCGCCATTCGGGCGATCTACGACCGACACACGCGCCAGCACCACCAGTACTTCACGGACAACGACGTGACGATCCATTCCACGCGCGAGTTCCGGATCGTGTTCTTCCCCTGGAGGCTGCTGGTCGCGCTGGGCGCGGCCGGGGGGTTCCTCGGCTGGCTCGCATCCCTCGCGTGGGACGCCAACGCGGGCTATGTCGTCTTCATCACGATGATGGGGCACTACCTGGTGTACGAGACGCTCCACTTCTTCTGCCACATCCCCGAGCGGGCGTGGCTGCGCCATGTCCCGTTCGTGAACACGATCCGCCGCCACCACAAGGCGCACCACAACATGGGGATCATGATGCACGTCAACATGAACCTCACGTTCCCCGTCGCCGATTGGGCCATGGGAACGAGCGACCTGGACCGCGGGCTCCTGGGGCACCTCTTCAACGGCTACGACGAGGCGCACGTGAAGGAGGAGCTGAAGCCCATCATGGCGCGCTTCCGCACCGCCGAAGTCCAGGACGCCCGCGTGACGCTCGAGGGGCCGCGCCTTACCGAGGAGGAGTCGCGCACGCTCGCCGCGTGGTAATTTACCGGCCAAGCAACCGGAGAATTCCCATGCGCAGCATTGCGATCGCATTCCTCGCCCTGGCCTTCGCCCTTCCCGCGGGCGCGCAGGACGCCAAGGCATGGCTCGAGAAGGAAGGCCTCGACGCCGTCGACACCAAGACGTTCAACGAATACGAGGCCGTCATCGCCAAGCCCAAGGCCGGCGGCGAGCAGAAGGCCGTGATCATCGTGAAGGGCAAGGTCGCGTGGCAGTCCAGTGCGAAGGACGCCGATCCCGGCTCGCGCTGGACGATCGTCTCCATGGGCCGCGACCTCGCGGGCAACGGCCAGCCCGACGTGCACTTCTCGGTGAACACGGGCGGAGCGAATTGCTGCACCACCCACTACATCTACCAGTTGAAGCCCGTGAAGCGCCTGGCGGTGTACCCGGCGGGCAGCATGGGCGGCGGCGACTTCGTCGAGCTGTCGGGCCACAAGGCGCCGGTGATGGTGTCCGCCGACGACTCCTCCGCGAACGCGTTCGCGCCGTACGCCAACTCCTACTTCCCGCTCATCATCCTCGAGGTGGGAAGCAAGGGGCGCCTGCAATTCGCGCAGGACCTGATGCAGTCACGCCTCCCGGGCCAGCCGCCGCCGGTGTGCGCCACGCCGCTCGCCACCGCCAACCCGTGGCTGAAGGAGCGCTGCGCCGAGTACAACAGCGTGCGGCGCCATGCGCGCACCGAGGAGATCAAGACCCGCCTCGCGGGCGTGAAGGCGAACCGCTCGGCCGACAAGGTGAAGTGGGAGGACTACTTCGAGAACGGCGTGCTGGCGGCGGTCTCCGCGGAGATCAACCGCTACGCCTACACCGGCCACGGCGCCGCAGGGATGAATTGGCTGGAGACCGTGTGGCCGGGCAACGACGCCGTGAAGGCGCGCTTCATCTCGACGCTGCGCTCCACCCAGGCGAAGAGTGCCTTCGCCGAGGACCTGAAGGCGATCGCCTCGGACTACCGCTGAAGCTTCACGCGGAAGCGGCGACAGTCCTTCCCAGGAAGCGCGTCACGGCGGAGGCCGGCATGGGCCGCGCGAGGAGGAACCCCTGCCCGCGGCGGCAGCCCAGGCGCTTCAATTCCTCCAGCTGCTCGTCGGTCTCCACCCCCTCGGCCACCACGTCCACGTCCAGGCTTCGCGCCATGGCCACGATCGCGGTCACGATCGCCGCGTCGTCGGGGTCTATGGTGAGGTCGCGCACGAAGGACTGGTCGATCTTCACCGTGTCGATGGGCAGGCGCTTCAGGTAGGCCAAGCCCGAGTAGCCCGTGCCGAAGTCGTCGATGGCGATGCCCACGCCGAGCGCGGCGAGGTCGTCGAGCGTGCGGCGCGCTTCGCCAGCGCCCTCGATGATGACGCGCTCGGTCACCTCGAGCTCGATGATGGACGGATCGATCGCGAGCTCTTCCACGAGGTGGCGAAGGCGCTCGACGAAGAGTGTCCGCGAAAGCTGGTTGGCCGAGACGTTGATCGAGATCGAGAGCGGCCGGCCCGGCGATTGCCACGAGGCGGCCTGGCGCAGCGCCTCTCCCAGCACCCAGTCGCCGATGGGCACGATGAGGCCCGAATCCTCCGCGACCGAGATGAACTCGCCGGGCAGGATCAACGGGCCGCCGCCGGGCGGTTGCCAGCGCAGCAGCGCCTCGAACCCGGTGACCGAGCGGTCGCGCAGGTCGAAGAGCGGCTGGTAGTGCACGTCGAACTCTCCCGCCTCCAGCGCGCGGCGCAGCGCGTTCTCGAGCGTGAGGCGCTGCTGCGCCGTCACGTTCATGTGCTGCGTGAAGAACTGGAAATTGCCGCGGCCCGAGTCCTTCGCGTGGTACATCGCGGTGTCGGCATTGCGCATGAGCGTTTCCGCGTCCGAGCCGTCCGCCGGGTAGAGGCTGATGCCGATGGAGGCGGCCACGTGCAGGTCGTTGCCGTGCAGGTGGAAGGCGCTCGCCAGCACCTCGAGGATCTTGCCCGCCACGCTCGAGGAATCCGCCGCCGACCCGATGCCGGGGATCACGATCACGAACTCGTCGCCGCCCACGCGCGAGACCGTGTCGCCCTCGCGCACGCACACGAGGATGCGGCTCGCCACCGATTGCAGCAGCCGGTCGCCCAGCTGGTGGCCCAGCGAGTCGTTGATCGTCTTGAATCGGTCCAGGTCCAGGAAGAGCACGGCGAGCTGCGTGCCGCCGCGGTGCGCCTGGGCGATGGCCTGCTGGATGCGGTCGCGAAGCAGCACGCGGTTGGGCAGCCCCGTGAGGGCGTCGTGGTGCGCCATGTGGGCGATGCGCTGCTCGGCGATCTTGCGCTCGGTGATGTTCATCGCGACGCCCACCACGCGCCGCGCACGGCCGTCGGAGCCGCGATGGACCTGTCCCCGGTTGGCGATCCAGTGCACCGAGCCGTCGGGCCAGACGACGCGGTAGTCCACGGAGAAGTCGTCCCCCTTCTTCATGGCGTGGCGCATGGTGGCCTCGAAGAGCTCGCGATCCTCCGGGTGCAGCCGGTCCTGGAGGTCGCGATAGCCCGTCGTGGGGCTTTCCGCCGGCCGCCCGAAGAGCACGTTCAGGCCCTCCGAATAGGTGAAGCGGTCGGTGTCGCACTCCCAGTACCACATGCCGAGCTGGGCCGCGTCCATGGCGAGGCGCAGCTGCGACTCGCTCTCGCGCAGCGCCGCCTCGGCGGTCTTGCGCGGGGTGATGTCGGCGATGGTGACCATGGTCCCCGAGGCCCGCCCCTCGCCGTCGTAGATGGGCGCCGCGGAAAGGGCCACGTCGATCTCGTGGCCGTCGCGATGCATGCGCGTGGTTTCCTCGACGAAAGTGGTCTGGCCGTTCTGCGCGAGCTCGCGAAGCCGGGCCGCTTCGGGAGCGCGCGCCTTCGGCACGATCGAGGTGGGCGTGCCCACCACTTCCGATTCCCGCCAGCCGAACATGCGCTCGGCGGCCGGGTTCCACATCGTGATGACGCGATCGAGGTCGCGCGCCACGATCGCCACGGGCGCCGCCTGGATCACGGCGCGCAGCAGCTCGGCGCTGGCGCGGGTGTCGATCTCGAGGCGCTTCCTCTCGGTGATGTCCACGAGCGATCCCACGAGGCCCGCGATCTCCCCGCCCGGGTCGAGGAAGCTCGCCTTGTTCACGAGGACGTCGCGCAGCGCGTCCTCGGGCGCGAATACGGCGGTCGATTCGTAGGTGATCGCCCCGGGATGCGACAGGAGCTGCGCATCGGCGTCGGTGTGGGTCTCGACCTGCGCGTGCGGCGAGATGTCGGAGTACTTCTTCCCCACGATCTGCTCGCGCGGCAAGCCGAAGAAGCGCTCGAAGGCGCGGTTGCAGCCGAGGTAGCGCCCGTGGGAGTCCTTGTAGAAGACCGGGTTGGGAAGCGCCTCGATCAGCTGCTGCGTGAAGGAAAGCTGCGAGCGCAGCGCCCGGGTGGCCTTGGAGGCGAGCCCCATGGCCTCGCTGCGGGTCCGCGCGACGGTGTGGAGCAGCCCGAAGAGGAGCAGCGTCATCACGAGGCCCGCCCCCAGGGCGAAGAGCGGCATGGGCTGGAGCCACGGGCTGGGGACCGCCGGCTCCTCGAGCTCCGCGCGCCAGCGCCGGCCGGCGACCACGATGTCGCGAGCGGTCCGGCGCGGTGCGGACGATATCCACGAGGACGCTGCGCTCGCCGCACCCGGGGTCTCGAAGAAGAGAGAGTCCGGGCCCACCGCCAGCGCGGGGCCGTTCGGCGGCCCGAGATCGTGAAGGCGTATCCCCATGCCGCTCGGCGCCTCGGCCGCGACCGACGCGAAGATGTCGTCCACGCGCATCACCACGCCCACGAAGCCGCGCAGCGACTGGCGGCGGGCGTCGATGGACGCGTGCTCGCCCGGAAGGTAGACGGGCAGGTAGATCACGAGGCCGTGGCTCGAGCCTTTCTCCTGCGCGAGGCGGTAGCGGCCCGTGGCGCTCGCTTCGCCGGTGTCGCGGGCGTGCTCGGCCGCGATGCGAGGCGTCTCCCGGGACCGGATGTCGATGCCCATCACGCTCTCGTTGCCGCGAGGAGGCTCCGCGTACTGGATGACCCAGTACTCGTCGCGCTCGCCCTCGGGCCGGAGCGCGAACGCAGGATATCCGTCCGGATGGGTCGAGAGGTCGCCGCGCACGCCGTCCACGAACGCGCCGCGCTCGGCGAGCGGCACGCGGGCTACGTACTCGACCGCCTTCACGCCGGGGAAGCGATGCGGCAGGTCCAGGGCGTTCGCGTAGCGGGAGAACTCGGCGCGCGTCACCCGCGTGTCGTGGTAGGCGAGGGCGCCCAGCCCGTACAGGACGTCGAGGTAGCGATGGACGCGCTGCTCGAGCAGCGTGGCGGCGCGGTTGGCCTGGGCGGCGAATTCCAGCTCGCCTTCGCGCTCGGCCTGCCAGCCGGTGGCAAGCCATGCAACGAGAGTAGCCGCCGCGCCCAGCGCCAGGGCGGCGAGCGCGACTATCTGCGGGCGGTGGGGCCGGTTCATGGGAGGGAGGAGCGCCACGATAGAATAGCGGCTTTTCCGCGAAACCTCCCGCACTTGTCCCTCATCGTCCAGAAGTATGGCGGCACGTCCATGGGCAGCCCCGAGCGCATCCGTGAGGTGGCCCGCCGCGTGGCGCGCTTCGCCGCGCAGGGCCACCGCCTGGTGGTGGTTCCCTCGGCCATGGCCGGGGAGACCAACCGCCTCCTCGCCCTGGCGCGCGAGCTCAATCCCGATCCCGATCCGCGCGAGCTCGACGTGATCGCTTCCACCGGGGAGCAGGTCTCCATCGGCCTCCTCGCCCTCGCGCTCCAGGCCCAGGGGCTCAAGGCGAAAAGCTATACCGGCTGGCAGGTGCCGATCCTCACCGACGCGGCCTACAGCAAGGCGCGCATCCTCGCCATCGAGGAGCGCCACATCAACGAGGACCTGGACGCGGGCCACGTCGTGATCGTGGCGGGCTTCCAGGGCATCGACGACGACGACAACATCACTACACTCGGGCGCGGCGGCTCGGACACCACCGGCGTGGCCCTCGCCGCGGCGTTGAAGGCCGACGAGTGCCAGATCT
Source organism: Usitatibacter sp. (assembly GCA_036276215.1). Taxonomy (GTDB): domain Bacteria; phylum Pseudomonadota; class Gammaproteobacteria; order Burkholderiales; family Usitatibacteraceae; genus Usitatibacter. Next base: position 1,491 of record DATBEA010000111.1, on the reverse strand, counting down.
ACACCGACGTGGACGGCGTCTACACGACCGACCCGCGCATCGTGCCCGAGGCGCGGCGCCTGGACACGGTCACCTTCGAGGAGATGCTCGAGCTCGCCTCGCTCGGCTCGAAGGTGCTGCAGATCCGCTCGGTCGAGTTCGCGGGCAAGTACAAGGTGAAGCTGCGGGTCCTATCGTCCTTCACCGACGTGGACTCCACCGACATGGGCACGCTCATCACGTTCGAGGAAGACGAGAACATGGAACAAGCCATCATTTCCGGCATCGCGTTCAACCGCGACGAGGCCAAGATCACGGTGCTGGGCGTGCCCGACAAGCCCGGCGTCGCCGTGGGCATCCTGGGCCCCATCGCCGAGGCCAACATCGACGTGGACATGATCATCCAGAACGCGTCCACCGAGGGCATGACCGACTTCTCGTTCACGGTGCACCGGAACGAGTACAAGCGCGCGATGCAGATCCTGGAGACGACCGTGAAGCCGAAGATCGGCGCGCGCGGCATCGTGGGCGACGACCGAATCGCCAAGGTGTCGCTCGTGGGCATCGGCATGCGCACCCACGCGGGCATCGCCTCCAAGATGTTCGGCGCGCTCGCCAACGAGGGCATCAACATCCAGATGATCTCCACTTCCGAGATCAAGACCTCGGTCGTGGTGGACGAGAAATACATGGAGCTCGCGGTAAGGGTCCTGCACCGGGTGTTCGAGCTCGACAAGACTCCCACCGAGGAGAAAATGAAACCATGAGAAGGCTGTCGTTCCTCTTTTTCCTGTTCCCGATCATGACTCTCGCTCAAACCGCTTCAGATGATCCCTACCTCTGGCTCGAAGACGTCACCGGCGACAAGGCCCTCGCCTGGGTGAAGGGCGAGGACGCCCGTTCCAAGGCCGAGATCGAGGCGCGCCCCGAGTTCAAGGCGATCCACGAGCGGCTGCTGGCGATCTACAACTCGCACGACCGCATCCCGTACGCGGCCAAGCGCGGCGATTGGCTCTACAACTTCTGGCAGGACGAGAAGAACCCGCGCGGGGTGTGGCGGCGCACGACGATGGACGAGTACCGCAAGGCCGATCCCGGGTGGGAGACGGTGCTCGACATCGACGCGCTCGACAAGGCCGAGAACACCAACTGGGTCTACAAGGGCTCGAACTGCCTCTATCCCGACTACGACCGCTGCCTCGTCTCGCTCTCGCATGGCGGCGCGGACGCCGTGGAAGTGCGCGAGTTCGACATGAAGACCAAGTCCTTCGTGAAGGACGGCTTCGTGCTGCCCGAATCGAAGGGCGACGCCGACTGGCGCGACCGCGACACGCTCTACATCGCGCGCGATTTCGGCCCGGGCTCCATGACGACCTCGGGATATCCGCGCATCGTGAAGGAATGGAAGCGCGGCACGCCGATGGCGGATGCGAAGGTCGTCTCCGAGGGCAAGGAAAACGACGTCGGCATGCAGGTGAGCGTGGTCGACGAGCCGGGCCGCAAGTACGAGAT
>DATBEA010000110.1:0-3379 GCA_036276215.1 Usitatibacter sp. | reverse complement strand
CAATGCCGGTCCATGCGCACCGGCAGCGTCTCGATTCCCTGGAGCAGCAGCCACGCGTTGAAGGGCGAGATCGAAGGGCCGAACACGCGCAGCACCTCCATGCGCGCCTTCATCGTGAACCCGAAGTCGCCGAAGGTCTCGTAGAACTTCACGCCGTGATATCCGATCGAGGGCTCCGTCATCGACGGGAACTTGCCGTTGTCCCAGGGAAACTCGCCGCTTTCCACCACGACGCCGCCCATGGTCGTGCCGTGCCCGCCCAGGAACTTGGTCGCCGAGTGCACGACCACGTCCGCGCCGTGCGCGATCGGCTGGCAGAGGTAGGGCGAGGCGGCGGTGTTGTCCACGACGAGCGGCACGCCCGCCTCGTGCGCGATCTTCGCGATGGCCGCGATGTCGATCACGTTGATGGCCGGGTTGCCGAGCGTCTCGGAGAAGATCACCTTCGTGTTGGGCTTCAACGCCCTGCGGAAATTTTCCGGATCGTCGGGATCCACGAGGGTGGACTCGATGCCGAGCTTCGCGAAGCTCACCGCGAGCATCGTGTAGGTGCCGCCGTAGAGCTTCGAGGACGACACCACGTGGTCGCCGCTTTGAAGGATGTTGAGGAACGCGACCATCTCGGCGGCCTGGCCCGAGGCGGTGGCGACGGCGGCACGGCCCCCCTCGATCGCGGCCACCCGCTCCTCGAAGACCGCGGTCGTCGGGTTCGAGAGCCGCGTATAGACGTTGCCGAACGTCTGGAGGTTGAAGAGGCTCGCCGCATGGTCGGCGCTGTCGAACACGTACGAGGTGGTCTGGTAGATCGGCACCGCGCGCGAGCCCGTCTGCGCATCGGGGATCTGGCCCGCGTGCAGGCAGAGCGTCTCGAATCCGAATTCCCGGTCGGCCATGTCGCTGCCTCAATAGGTACAAGGTGTCATTGTGGCGGGCTCCGGCGCCCCGCAGACTCGCCGGGATGAGAGCCGCTATGGTAATCGCGGTGGCCGCCATGGTCACCGGATGCGCGAGCCTGCCGCCTCTGGAAGGGCGCGCCGAGTCCCACGCCATCGCCGCGCCGGGCGGCACGCGCCTCGCCCATGCCATCGCCCCGCTCGCGCGCGCGCATCCCGCCAGCTCCGGCGTGCACGCCCTGGCGAGCGCCACCGACGCCTTCGCCGCACGCATGCTGCTCGCCTCCGCGGCCGAGAGCTCGATCGACGTGCAGTACTACATCTGGCGCGGCGACAACACGGGATACCTGCTGCTCGAGGCGCTGCGGGACGCGGCCGAGCGGGGCGTGCGCGTGCGCCTGCTCCTGGACGACAACGGCATTCGCGACCTGGACGAGACGCTCGCCGTCCTCGACGCGCATCCCGCGATCGAGGTCCGGTTGTACAACCCGTTCGCGAGCCGCAGCCTTCGCTCCCTGGGCTACTTCGGCGATTTCAAGCGCCTGAACCGGCGCATGCACAACAAGTCGTTCACGGTGGACGGCGTGGCCACCATCGTCGGCGGCCGCAACGTGGGCAACGAGTATTTCGGCGCGGGCGACGAAACGCTCTTCGCGGACCTGGACGTGCTCGCCGTGGGCGACGTGGTGGCCGAGGTGGGAGCCGCCTTCGACCTCTACTGGAACAGCGCCTCGGCCTATCCGGCTTCGCTCCTGCTCGCGCCCGCAACCCGCGAGGGCACGCAGCGCCTGGAAGAGAAATTCTCCGAGGTGCGGGCCGAGCCGCGCTCGCAGGCGTATTTGGATGCGGTGCGAAACACCGCGCTCGTGCGCCAGCTCCTCGCCGGCGAGCTCTCGGTCGAGTGGGCCGTGGCGCATGTCACGCGCGACGATCCGGCCAAGACGCTCGACGAGACCGAGCGGCGCGACCTGCTGCTCCTCACGGACCTCGTCGCCGCCTTCGGGCGTCCGCGGCGCTCGTTCGACCTGGTGTCACCTTACTTCGTGCCCGGCGAAAAGGGCGTGGCCACGCTCGGCGCGTTGGCCCGGTCGGGCGTCGCGACGCGCGTGCTCACCAATTCGCTGGCGGCGACGGATGTGGCCGCCGTGCACGCCGGATATTCGAAGTGGCGCGAGCCGTTGCTGCGCGCGGGGGTGCGGCTCTACGAGCTGAAGTCCCTGGCCGGCATCGAGGCCGCGCGCGGCAGCGGCAAGAAGCCGCCCGGCGGAAGCTCGCCCGAAAGCCTGCACGCCAAGACGTTCGCCTCGGACCGGGAGCGCATCTTCGTGGGCTCGTTCAACTTCGACCCACGCTCCGCACTCCTCAACACCGAGATGGGCGTGGTGATCCAGAGCCCGAAGCTCGCGGCGCGGCTATCGGAGGCGCTCGACGCGCGGCTCGCCCAGGCGGCCTACGAGCTGCGGCTCACGCCATCGGGCGCGATCGCCTGGGTCGAGCGTACCCCCGAGGGAGCCGAGGTCCTGCACGAGGACGAGCCCGACACGACGATGCTGAAGCGCGCCTGGATCGGGTTCCTGTCCTGGCTGCCGATCGACTGGCTCTTGTGATCGGGCCCCCCGGCGTCGCGGTGGCGACGCCGAGGGTGACGATCATTTCGCGGCAGCCTGTCCCGCCCTCGTGCGCTCGAGCACCGTCATCGCGCTCGCCACGACGCCCGCGACATCCGAGACGTTGCCCGGGATGATCAGCGTGTTGCTCTGCTTGGCGAGGTTGGCGAAGGCGTCGATGTACTGCCCCGCCACCTTGAGGTTGGCCGCCTCCATTCCGCCGGGCCCCGCGATCGCGGCGGCCACCACGCGCACGGCGTTGGCCGTGGCGTCGGCCACGAGCTGGATGGCTCCCGCCTCGCCCGCGGCCTTGTTGATCTGCGCCGCCTTCTGGCCCTCGGACTCGAGGACCGCGGCCTGGCGGGCGCCGTCGGCCACGTTGATTTCCTGCTGGCGCTTGCCCTCGGAAGTCGCGATCACGGCGCGCTTCTCGCGCTCGGCGGTGATCTGCGCCTGCATGGAGCGCAGGATCGATTCGGGCGGCGTGAGGCTCTTGATCTCGTAGCGCAGCACCTTGATGCCCCAGGTGCGGCCGGCCTCGTCGAGCACGGTGACCACCATGTGGTTGATCTCGTCGCGGCTCTCGAAGGTCTTGTCGAGCTCCATCTTGCCGATCGCCGAGCGCAGCGCCGTCTGCGCGAGCTGCGTGATCGCCTGGATGTAGTTGGACGAGCCGTAGGAGGCGAGGCGCGGATCGATCACCTGGAAGTAGAGGATGCCGTCCACCGAGAGCTGCGTGTTGTCCTTGGTGATGCAGACCTGCTCGGGCACGTCCAGCGGCACTTCCTTGAGCGAGTGCTTGTACGCGACGCGATCGAAGAACGGCACGATCAGGTTGAAGCCGGGCTCGAGCACGCGCGAGAACTTGCCGAAGCGCTC
>DATBEA010000109.1:0-3053 GCA_036276215.1 Usitatibacter sp. | reverse complement strand
CGGACCTGCAGCGCGCCATCCGCCGCGGCTGCGAGCGCGCCACGCGCGAGCACCCGCTGCGCTCCTCGGTCGTGCATCCCATCACGCGCAAGAACGAGCACACCTCCTGCGGTCCCGGCGTGCCGCCGATCCACTTCGACTTCAGCGACGACGAGAAGCTCGTGATCGAGATGGTCCCCAAGGGCAGCGGCTCGGAGAACAACTCGTGGCTGCGCATGGCGATCCCCGCCGAGGGCGTGGACGCCATCAAGACCTTCGTGGTCGATTGCGTGCTCGACGCCGGCGGCAAGACCTGCCCGCCGACCATCGTGGGCGTGGGCGTTGGCGGAACGTCCGACCTTTGCGTGGCGCTCGCCAAGCGCGCCGCCACGCGGCCCTTGGGCACGACCTGCGTCGATCCCGAGGGCGCGGAGCTGGAGAGAAGCCTCACGGAGGCGGTGAACACGCTGGGCGTGGGACCGCAGGGCCTGGGCGGGGACTCCACCGCCTTCGCGGTGCACGTCGAGGTTGCCGCGACCCACATCACCATGAACCCGGTGGCCGTGAACATGCAGTGCCACTCGGCGCGGCGCGCCTCGGCCTCGTTCACGCCCGCGGGCGTGGAATACGGCTTCTAGGCTGCACATGGCGCACCACATCTTCCACATGCCGGTCACCGAAGCGCAGGCCCGCGAGCTGCGCGTGAACGACACGGTGAGCCTCGAGGGCACGCTCTTCGGGATCCGCGACGCGACGCAGATCGCCATGTTCGCCCGGGGCCGCACGACGCGCTTCGACATGCGCGGCCATGCCGTGATCCATACGGCGCCCAATGTGCGCAAGGTGCCGCCCTCGCCCGAGCATCCCGTGGGATACGAACCGATGTGCGTGGGGACCACCACTTCGGCCCGGATGGAGCGCTTCACCCGCCCGCTCATGGAGCGCCAGGGCGTTCGCCTCGTGATCGGCAAGGGTGGCCTCGGGGAGGCCTCGAAGCAGGCATTCGGCGAGCTGGGGGGCGCTTACCTCGCCATCATCGGCGGAACGGCCGCCCTCGAGACCACGTGGATCGAGGCCATCGAGGACGTGGACCTGGACGACCTCAATCCCGAGTCGCTTTGGAGGTTCCGGGTCCACGGTTTCGGGCCCCTGCTGGTGGCCATGGATAGCCACGGCGGGAGCCTCTACGACGAGGTCGACCGCAAGGCCCGTGCCCGCCGCGCGAACACTTTGGCCCGGCTGGGTGTCAAATAGCCCAACCAGCAGCCTGTGGGAATTGGTAACAAACCTTAAGCGTGGAAATAAGGTAAACTCGCGCGTTTTTTCGTAAAGCAGGCCGGGTCTCCCGTCCCGCCACTACCGCAATCGCAGGGCATCCCCCACGAAGGGACGGCCGGCCACGGTCCGGACAGCGAAGCCCGGGCTGCCGCAAGGAGGTCTTCGGAAGTGAATTACGCAGAGCGCGAACGCAGCCTGGCGAAACACCTGCCGAGCATCACCTTGGTGGTCATCCTGCATTTGATCCTCGGATATGCATTGATCACGGGCCTCGCGCGAACGGTGATCGAGGTCATCAAGCAGCCCCTCGAGACCAAGATCATCGAGGAGATCAAGAAGCCGCCGCCGGAAACCCCGCCGCCCCCGCCGCCCAAGCTCGCGGCCCCGCCGCCGCCGTTCATCCCGCCGCCCGAGATCAACATCCAGGTGCCGGTGGTGACGCCGCCGGCCACGATCACGTCCACGCCGGTCCGGCCGCCGCCCGGCCCGCCGCCCGTGATCCAGCCCCAGGTCGTGGCGCCGCCGCAACCGCTGGTGCGCAAGAACTACAAGGCCATCTCGTGCCCCGAGCCCGCGTACCCGCGCCAGCTGCTGCAGTCGGGCACGCCCGGCCAGGTGAACGCATGGGTGCACGTGACGCCGCAGGGCAGCGTGAGCAACGTCGAGATCAAGAGCTCGAGCAACCGGCTCTTCGACCGCGAGGTGATCCGCGCCTTCAGCCAGTGCAAGTTCGCCCCCGAGGGCGCCGGATTCATCGCCGACTACGACATCGTCTTCAACCTGAAGGACTGACAGCTCCTTCGCCCCGAGAGATTTTCCTGGAGGAACGAACAATGAAATTCATCCAACGACTGCCCGCGCTCCTCGTGGCCACGATCGTCGGCCTCGCGCCGGCAGCCGTGCTCCTCATCGCCCCGCAAGGCGCGTACGCACAAGCCCAACAGCCGGCCCCCGCGGCCACGGCGCCCGACGCGGCGCCCTCGCCCGACGCGCCCAAGGCCGCCACGCCGCCCCCGCCCCCGCCCGGAGCCGGCCAGGACGTGGCCCCCCAGAAGGAGGTCATCGAGAACCCGTACGGCCTCGAGGCGCTCTGGCGCGGCGGCGACTTCGTGTCGCGCGGCACGCTGATCATCCTCGTGATCATGTCGATGGGCTCCTGGTACATCATGTTCGTGAAGGTCTACGAGCAGGCGAAGCTCTTCCGCCAGGCCCGTGAAGTCCAGGCCAAGTTCTGGGCGGCCAACTCCGTGAGCGACGGCGCCACGCAGCTGAAGGACGGCACCGCGTACCGCTACATCGCCGAGAGCGGCATCAAGTCCACCCAGCACCACGAGGGCAAGCTCCTCGAGCAGATCGACCTCAACACGTGGGTCACCATGTCGCTGCAGCGCGCCGTGGACAACGTCTCCTCGCGCCTGCAGGACGGCCTCGCGTTCCTCGCGACGGTGGGCTCCACGGCGCCGTTCGTCGGCCTCTTCGGCACGGTGTGGGGCATCTACCACGCGCTGACGGCCATCGGCATCGCCGGCCAGGCCTCGATCGACAAGGTGGCGGGCCCGGTGGGCGAGGCGCTCATCATGACGGCCTTCGGCCTCGCGGTCGCGGTTCCCGCGGTGCTGGGCTACAACTGGCTGGTCCGCCGCAACAAGGTCGCGCTCGAGCAGCTGCGTGCCTTCGGAGCCGACCTGCACATGGTCCTCATGAGCGGCGGCAACGTGCGGCGTCCCGCGACGGCGACGGCGGCGGCGGCAACGGCGAGGTAATCCCATGGCGATGTCGATCGGTCCCGGCGACGG
>DATBEA010000108.1:0-2575 GCA_036276215.1 Usitatibacter sp. | reverse complement strand
ACCGCCGCGGCGATCGTGAGGGTCGCCTGCACGATGAGGGGGGCCGCGACATTGGGAAGGATGTGGCGCAGTGCGATGCGAAGCCCCGAGTTTCCCACGGCGCGCGCGGCTTCGACGTAGTCCTCGACCTTCACGGCGAGCACCTGGGCGCGCGTGAGACGGATGAAGATGGGTGTCGCGGCGATCCCGATGGCGATCATCGCGTTGGTGAGGTTGGGCCCGAGGAACGCGGCCAACGCGATGGCGAGGATCAGGAAGGGGCAGGCGAGCATCGCGTCGGTCAGCCGCGATATCAGCATGTCGGTCCATCCGCCAAGGTAGCCCGCGGCAAGGCCGATGGGCATTCCCACCGAGAGCGAGATCGCCACCGAGACCACGCCCGCGAGGAGCGAGGCGCGCGCGCCCCAGATCACGCGCGAGAGCACGTCGCGGCCGATCTCGTCGGTGCCGAACCAGTGCTGCATCGAGGGTGCCTTGCGGATGGCGCTCCAGCTGGTCGCGAGCGGATCGTGGGGCGCGATCCACGGCGCGAAGACCGCGATGATCACGAAGAAGGCCACGACCGCGAGGCCCACCATCGCGCCCTTGCGCTTCACGAGGCGCTTCATCGCTCGCCGGGCGGGCGTGGACTCGCGCGGGGCGGCGGCGAAAGCGCCGGCGGCGACGGCGGCCATCCGCTAGGCCCTCATCCTCGGATTCACGAGGAAATAGGCGAGGTCGGCGAGGAGGTTCAGCATCACGTAGACCGTGGCGGTGAAGAGAACGACGCCCTGGACGACGGAGTAGTCGCGGTTGAAGACGCCGTCCACGATGAGCTTGCCGAACCCGGGAATGGAGAACACCTGTTCCGTGAGCACCGCGCCCGAGAGCAATTCGCCGAAGCCCAGCGCGCCCAGCGTGATCACCGGCGTGAGCGCGTTGCGAAGCGCATGGCGCAGCACGACGACGCGCTCGTCGAGGCCCTTCGCCCGGGCCGTTCGCACGTAGTCGGCGGAAAGCGCCTGGAGCATCGCGCTTCGCGTATGCCGCATGAGGACCGCGGCGAAGGCGTTGCCCAGCACGAAGGCCGGCATCACCATGCCCGCCAGGTTCGCCTTCAAGTCCTCGAACGGGCTCACGTAGCCCGATGCGGGCAGCCATCCCAGCTTCACGGCGAAGAGGAGGATGAGGAGGATCCCGAGCCAGAAGTTCGGCGTGGACAATCCCCACAGGGCGAACACGTTGGCGGCGTAGTCCCACTTGGTGTCCTTCATCACCGCGGCGACCACGCCTGCCGTGACGCCGATGGTCACCGCGATCAGCATCGCGAGCGTGCCGAGCTCGAGGGTCACCGGCAGCTTCTCCACGATGAGCTCGGTCACCGGCTTCTGGATGCGCACCGACTCGCCCAGGTCGCCGTGCACGACGCCCTTCAGCCAATAGCCGTAGCGGACCGGCAGGGGGTCGTCGAGGTGGAACTTCTCGCGCAGGTACTGGATCGTCGCCGGGTCGCGCTCCTCGCCCGCCATCGCCACCGCCGGGTCGCCCGGCAACAGCTGCTGCAACCCGAAGATGAGGATCGAGACGAAGAAGAGCGTCGGGATGATCGCCGCGAGCCGCTTGACGAGAAAGTCCGTCACATCTTGAGTCCCTGCAACCGGATCATCCCATCCGGGACCGTTCGAAATCCGGTCAGCTTGTTCGTGTAGGCCCACAGCCAATGGCGGTGGTACAGATAGATGATGGGCCGGTCCTTGGCGATGTGCGCGGCGACCTGGTCGAAGAGTTTCTGGCGCTCGGCGCGATCCACGGTGATGCGCGACTTGTTGATGAGGTCGTTGGCGGCCTCGTTGCAATAGCCCGCGTAGTTGAGCGGCGCCTTGCAGCCCAGGTGGCTCTGCAGGTTGCCGTCGGGGTCGGCGCGCCCGCTCCACGCGAGAACATAGGCCTCGTACTGGCCCTTGTCGGCGAGGTCGAGCGAAGACGCGAACTCCGTGAGCTGGATCTTCACGTCGAAGCCGGCTTCCTTCGCCATCGCCTGCACGACCTGGGCCACGCGCTGCGCGTCGCTCGTGGTCGCCGTCATCAGCGTGAAGGACGGGTTGGTCACGCCGGCTTCGCGAAGCAGCGCCTTGGCGCGCTCGACGTCGCGCTTCGGGATCGGCACCGACTTCGCGTACCACGAGTTGGTGGGCGCGACCCATTGGTTGCCGGGCAGCGCCTCGCCTTCCTGCGCCACGTCCACGATCGCCTGGCGGTCGAGCGAGAGCTCGAAGGCCTCGCGCACGCGCGGGTCGCGGCCGAGCGCGGTCTTCTTCGCCTCGTCGCTCTTGCCGACGTTGATGGTGATGCCCTGGTAGCCGATCTCGCCGATCTTCGCGACCTTGAACCGCGCGTCGCTCTTCAGGCTCGGCACGTCCGAGGCCGCTATGCGCTCGATGAGGTCGAGCTGGCCTGCGCGCAAATTGGCAAGGCGCACCGTGGCGTCGATGATCGGCAGGTAGGTGACGCGGTCGAAATGGATCTCGCCCTTGTTCCAGTAGCCCGCAAAGCGCTCGAGCACGATGCGATCCTGCGCGACGCGCTCGACGAACTT
>DATBEA010000107.1:0-3438 GCA_036276215.1 Usitatibacter sp. | reverse complement strand
GGCGAGCGCCTCGTCGTCGGTGACGGTCACGTACTGGGCGCGGCCGGTGTCCTTCAGCCATGCGTGCTCGGGGCCCACGCCCGGATAATCGAGGCCCGCGGAGATCGAGTGCGTCTCCTGGATCTGGCCATCGGCGTTCTGGAGGAGATAGGTGCGGTTGCCGTGCAGCACACCAGGGGAGCCGCCGGTGAGCGACGCCGCATGCTTGCCGGTGTCGATTCCTAGCCCGCCCGCCTCCACGCCCACGAGCTTCACGTTCTCGTGCGGCACATAGGGGTAGAAGATGCCCATGGCGTTGGAGCCGCCGCCCACGCAGGCGATCACGGCGTCGGGTTGGCGTCCCGCCGTCGCCGGCATCTGCGTGAGGCACTCCTTGCCGACCACGGAATTGAAGTCGCGCACCATCATCGGGTACGGATGCGGTCCGGCCACCGTGCCGATGATGTAGAACGTGTTCTCGACGTTGGTGACCCAGTCGCGCATCGCCTCGTTGAGCGCGTCCTTCAAGGTCTTCGAGCCGCTCTCGACGGGGACGACCTTCGCGCCCAGGAGCTTCATGCGATAGACGTTCTGCGCCTGGCGCTTCACGTCCTCGCTGCCCATGTAGACCACGCATTCCATGCCGAAGCGCGCCGCGACGGTGGCAGTGGCCACGCCATGTTGCCCCGCACCGGTCTCCGCGATCACGCGCGGCTTCTTCATGCGCCGGGCCACGAGCGCTTGCCCCACCGTGTTGTTCACCTTGTGGGCGCCGGTGTGGTTCAGGTCCTCGCGCTTCAAATAGATCTGCGCGCCGCCCGCGACCTCGGAGAGGCGCTTGGCGTGGAAGATCGGGCTGGGACGTCCCACGTAATGCTCGAGCTCGTACGCGAGCTCCTTCCGGAATGCCGCATCCTCGCGGCACTGCGAATAGGCGAGCGTGAGCTCGTCCAACGCCGCGCGAAGCGTCTCGGCCACGAATACGCCGCCGTAAGGGCCGAAATGGCCCTTCGCGTCCGGCAATGCGTATTGCGCCCAGTCAGGCGTCTCGCCCTGCATCTTCACGTTGCACGCTCCGAATGAATTCGACGATCAACGCGGGATCCTTGACCCCGCGGGTACTTTCCACGCCGCTCGACACGTCCACGGCCCACGGCCGCACCTCGCGCACCGCGCGCTCGACATTCTGCGCGGTGAGGCCGCCGGAAAGGATGAGGGGAAGCGGGGCCCCGTGCGGTCTGCGCGCCCATTCGCCCGGGATTCGCGCCCAGTCGAAGGCCTGCCCGGTTCCACCCCGCTCGCCCTGGACGTGCGCATCGAGAAGCAGCGCCCGGGCGGCAGAAAAGCGGCTGGCCCATTCTACCAAATCGACTCCCTCTTCCATGCGCACCGCACGCACGAAAGGCTTGCCGAAACCGGCGCAGAAATCGGGCGTCTCGTCGCCCTGGAATTGCAGGAGATCGAGGGGAACGCGATCGAGGATCGATTCGATCGCCTCGCGCGTTTCGTTCACGAAGAGGCCGACCGCGGTCACGAACGGGGGCAATGCGTCGGTGACCTCGATCGCCTGATCGACGGTGACGTAGCGCGGGCTGGGCGGATAGAAGACGAGCCCTATCGCGTCGGCGCCGGACTCGGCCGCGATGCGCGCGTGTCCAGGTTCGCGCAAACCGCAGATCTTGATGCGCGTGCGCGTGGGTCTCATGGCGTGTCGAGCAATGGCTGGGCGCGAAAGGCCGGCAGCCCGAACGCCGGATCATACTCGACGCCCGCGAGGTAGAGCCCGTCGGGCGAGAAGGTGGGCGCGGCATTGCGCCGGTCGCGCGTGGCAAGGAGCTCCGCGATCCATTCCGGCGGATGCTTTCCCGCGCCCACGTAGACGAGCGATCCCACGACGTTGCGGATCATGTGGTGCAGGAACGCGTTCGCGCGGAAGGTGAAGACCACGAGCGTTCCGCGGCGCTCGACGGCCACCTCGCGAAGGTCGCGGACCGGCGATTTGGCCTGGCACTGCGCGTCACGATATGCGCTGAAGTCGTGCTCGCCTTTGAGCATGCCGGCGGCCGCGGCCATGAGGCTTACGTCGAGCGGCTTGTGGTACCAGCCCACGCGCTGGCGAAGGACCGCGGGCGCCACGGCATGGTCGAGCAGCAGGTACCGATAGGTACGGGACTGCGCGCTGTAACGGGCGTGGAATTCGGCGGCCACCTCTTTCGCCCACACCACCCGCGCCTCCTCGCGCAGGTTGGAATTCGTGCCGCGCACCCACGCGTTGGGCTCGCGCACCGACTCCGTGTCGAAGTGGACGACCTGCGATGTCGCGTGGACTCCCGTATCGGTGCGGCCGGCCGCGGTGACTTCCACGGGGCTGTCCGCGAGCTTCGCGAGGGCGGCCTGCAGGTGATCCTGCACGCCGCAGCCGCCAGGCTGCGTCTGCCAACCGCAGAAGGCGGAGCCGTCGTATTCGAGGCCGAGGGCGATGCGCATCAGCGGGTTGGGCCCCCGCCTGCGCGGGGGTGTACCCAGGGACTAGAGCGAAGCGATGAGCTTGTTCGCCTCGTCCTTTTGCGCGGCGGAGCCTTCGCGGGCGACTTCCTGCAGGATGTCGCGCGCGCCGTCCTTGTCGCCGATCTCCAGGTAGGCCTTGGCGAGCTCGAGCTTCGTGCCGACCGCTTCGCCGCCACCGCCGCCGGAGTCACCCGGCGAGTCGAGGTTCAGGTCGGCGAGGTCCATGCCGCCGCTGGAAGCGGCGGGCGCCGCGGCCTTGGGCTCGGACTTCCCGGGGAAATCCAGGCCCGATAGGTCGAAGTCGAAGCCGGGTTTCTCGTCCTTGGCCGCCTCGGCGGAGACGTCCGGTGCAGCCGGGGCCGAGGGCGCGAGGTCGAAGTCGATCGAGGGCGAGGAATCGGTGTGCAGGTCCGTGGCGGCCGACGAGGTGCCGCCCTTCTGCGAGTCGAGGTCGAGGTCGAAGTCCGGGGCCGGTGCGGAAGCCGCGCCACCCTTGCCTTCGAGGTCGAAGTCCACATCGGGCTTGGCGACCGGTGCGCTCGTGGCCGAGGTGAATCCCGTGGTCGCGGCGCCGGCGTACAGCGGATTGGTCGGGTCGATCTGCGCGCCCATCGCGGCGGCTTTCTGCCACATGGGGCTCGAGTCGCCGACCGAGGCCTTGAGCTCCTTGGCGACCGTCTCGAACGCCGTGGCGCTCTTGCGGGCGTGGTAGATCTCGAGGAGCTTCAGCGCGATCTCGTGGCGTCCCTTGTCGCGCGCCATCGCCTCCTTGAGGATCTCCTCGGCCTGCGCGTCGCGACCGTAGGCGATGTAGACCTCGGCTTCGGCGACGGGGTCGACTTCATCCGTGTCGATGGTGCCCGGGCCGGTCTTGTCGAAGTCCGTGAGGAATGAAGAGTTGCCGGTATCGACCAGCCCTCCGCCGGGCTTGGCTGCACCCCCGGTGTTGGG
>DATBEA010000106.1:0-6781 GCA_036276215.1 Usitatibacter sp. | reverse complement strand
CACCATCGAGAACCACAAGTTCACGCCCGAGCGCATCGAGGTCCCGGCGGGCAAGAAGGTGAAGCTCGTGGTCGAGAACAAGGACGCCACCGCCGAGGAATTCGACAGCGACGACCTGCGCATCGAGAAGGTCATCGGCGGCAACGCCAAGGGCACCATCTGGGTGGGGCCGCTGCGGGCCGGCGAGTACAAGTTCATCGGCGAATACCACGACAAGACGGCGCGCGGCGTCGTGGTCGCCAAGTAACGCGAATCCAGGATCATGTTCGGCACCGCCCTCATCGTCTTCCGTGAAGTGCTCGAGGCGGCGCTGATCGTCGGCATCGTCGCGGCCGCCACGCGCGGCATTCCGGGGCGGGCGCGCTGGATCGCGGCGGGCATCGCGGCGGGCGTGTTCGGTTCCCTCGCGGTCGCCGCAGGCGCGGGCGCGCTCTCGCAACTCGCCGAGGGCATGGGCCAGGAGCTCTTCAACGCGACCATCCTCGGCGTCGCCGTCGCGATGCTCGCGTGGCACAACATCTGGATGTCGATCCACGGACGCGAGCTCGCCGCGCACGCGAACGAGGTCGGCGCCGACATCCGCAGCGGCGCGAAGGCGCTCTCGGTGCTGCTCGTCGTCGTCGCCATCGCGGTCCTGCGCGAGGGCTCCGAGACCGTGCTCTTCCTCTACGGCGTCGCCGTGTCGGGCGGGACCACCCCGGGCGCGATGATCGCGGGCGGCCTCATCGGCGTGGCCGGCGGCATCGCCGTCGGCTGGATGATGTTCGCGGGGTTGCTGCGCATCCCGCTTCGCTGGTTCTTCTCCGCCACCTCCGCGCTGGTGCTGCTCATCGCCGCGGGGATGGCCGCGCAGGCCGCGCGCTTCCTCATCCAGGCGGACATGATCCCGAGCCTCGCCTCGCCGCTATGGGACACCTCGTCCATCGTCTCCAACTCGTCGCTCGCCGGCAAGGCGCTCACGGGCCTCGTGGGCTACGACGCGCAGCCTGCCGCGATGCAGGTCGCGTTCTTCGTGGTCGTCGCCGCCGCGATCGTCGCGGGCATGACCTGGGCGCGGCGCCGCCAGCCCTCCCCTTCCTCCCCCTAGAAAGTCCCTCCATGCGCAAGCTCCTCCCGCTCTCCGCGGCGGTCGCCCTCGCCATGCCCATCGCCGCGCGCGCGATCGAGCCCAACGACTACGTGCACACGCCGGCGGTCGAGTACGGCGAGCGCGAGATCGACTTCAAGTACGGCACCGTCAAGTTCAAGGACGACGGCGGGCGCGAGACGATGGGCAGCCTCGGCTTCGGCTACGGGGTCACGCAATGGTGGTTCACCGAAGCCTATGTCAAGTACGACAAGGGGCCCGGCGACCGCACCCGCTACGACGCCTTCGAGCTCGAGCAGCTGTTCCAGCTCACCGAGCCGAACCAGTATTGGGCCGACGTGGGGTTCCTCCTCGAATTCGAGGCGCCCCGCGCGCGCGAAGGCGGCTTCGAGTGGGAGTTCGGCCCGCTCTTCCAGAAGGACATCGACAAGCTGCGCCTCAACGCCAACCTGTTGTTCGGCAAAGTGGTGAGCGCGCGCGACGGCGAGGACCATCCCCTCGAGATGGGCTACCAGCTGCAGGCGCGCTATCCCATCGCCAGGGACACCGACATCGGCGTCCAGGTCTTCGGCGAGCTGGGGCAGTGGAACAAATGGGCGCCGCAAGGCGAGCAGGACCATCGCGCGGGGCCGGCGATCTTCCAGAAGATCCGGCTCGGCGGGCGCCAGGTCGTCAACTGGAACGCCGCCTGGCTGCACGGCCTGAGCTCGGGCGCGCCGCACGACCAATTGCGGGTGCAGGCGGAGCTGGAGTTCTAGATCGCCTCCGGGAACGCGTCCGCGAACTCGCGAAGGTTGTCGGTGAACATGCCGTCCACGCCTGCGTCGAAAAGGCGCCTCGCGGTGGAGACTTCGTTCACGGTGTAGACCATCACGCGGTAGCCGCGCGCCTTCAGCTTCGGGATCGCGGCCACGTCGAGCTTCTTGTGGTCGGTGTGGAAGGAAACGGCTTCGAGCGCTTCCAGGCGCCCCCAGTCCTCGGGCGTGAGCTCCTTGGCGAGCCATCCGCGCGGGAGCGCAGGCGCCGCTTTCTTCGCGGCCATCAGCGCCTCGAAGGAGAACGACGAGAGGAGCGGCGCCACCGCCGCCTGCCTCCAGAGCGCCGCCGCCTCGCGCGCCACCTGCTCGCCCGTCTCGCGCTCGAAGCCCGGCGTGGGCTTGATCTCGACGTTGGCGATCGTGTCCTTCGATCGAAGCAGGCGCGCGGCCTGCTCGAACGTGGGAAGCGGCTCGCCGCGGAAGGCTTGCGAATGCCAGCCGCCCGCGTCCAGCTTCACGAGGTCCGCCCAGGCGAAATCCGCCGCCCGTCCCTTCCCGGTCGTCGTTCGCTCGAGCGTGGCGTCGTGCAGCAGCAGCGAAATCGCGTCCTTCGAAAGCTTCACGTCGAACTCGTGCGCCCGATAGCCCAGCGACTGGCCGAGGCGGATCGCCGCGAGCGTGTTCTCGGGGGCGAGGCTCCCGCCACCGCGGTGCGCGAACAATCGAGGATAGGGCCAGTCGCTCACGAGAGTCCCAGGACCTTGTAGCCCACGACGATGAAGATCGCGAAGACCACGTACGCGTAGAACGCGGCGACCACGTCGTCGATCATCACGCCGAGCCCGCCCTTCACGTTCTTCTCGAGCGCCTTGATGGGCGGGGGCTTCACGATGTCGAAGAAGCGGAAGAGCCCGAAGGCGAGCGCGAGCAGCACCGGATTGCCGTTGGCGATCGCGCCCGGCAGGCTCAACGCGCAAAGCGGCAGGAACGCCACGATCTCGTCGATCACGATGCAGCCGGGATCGCCGCTTCCCAGGTCGCGGGCGGTGATGGTGCTCGCCCACACGCCCAGGAAGAAGAGCGGGATCGCGGCGAACGCGATGAGGAGCGCCGGGAGCGCCAATAGGAGCAGCCACGTGAGCGGGATCGCCACGAGCGTTCCGAACGTGCCCGGTGCGCGCGGCGCCAATCCCGCCCCGAATCCCAGCGCGATGAAGTGCGCGGGATGCGAGACGAGGAAGCGGGCGTCAGGCGTTCGAGAAGTGGTCGTAGCCGCGGCCATCGATCTTGACGGGCTTGCCGTCGGTGCCCACCAGGCTCACGCCCTTGCCGCGGCGGATCTGGCCGATGCGCGTGAGCCGCACGCCGAGCACGTCCGTCAGGTCCTCGATGCTGTCGCGGGAATTCTGCGGCGCGGTGAAGCAAAGCTCGTAGTCGTCGCCGCCGGCCACGATCGCGGTCAATCCCGGCCCGTCGGCCGAGTGGCGCTCGCCGATCGCCGACACCGGGATCGCCGCGAGGTCCACCGTGGCGCCCACGCCCGAGAGCCGGCAGATATGTCCCAGGTCGGAGAGAAGGCCATCGGAAACGTCGATCGCCGCGGTGGCCATGCCGCGCAGCGCCTGGCCCAGGGCCACGCGAGGCGTGGGCTCGTAGAGGCGCATCACCGCTTCGCGATAGTCGGCCTCCGAGAGCACGATCTTGCCGTGGCGATGCGCCACCGCGAGCGCCGCATCGCCCAGGTTTCCGGAGACCCACACGTCGTGCCCGGCCTTGGCGCCGCTCCTTCGCAGCGCGGCACCCATGGGCACCTCGCCCATGATGGTCACGGTGAGCGTGAGCGGCCCGCGCGTCGTGTCGCCGCCCACGAGCGAGACATTGAATTCCTGCGCGAGGTCGAAGAAGCCCTTGGCGAAGGCGGCGAGCCAGTCGTGGTTCACCGTGGGCACGGTGAGCGCCAGCGTCGCCCAGTAGGGCATCGCGCCCATCGCCGCCATGTCCGAGAGGTTCACCGCGAGCGCCTTGTGCCCGAGGTTCTCGGGATCGACGTCGGGGAAGAAATGCGTTCCGGACACCATCGTGTCGGTGGAGACGGCGAGGTCCATGCCGTTGCTGACGTCCACGAGGGCGGCGTCGTCGCCCACGCCCAGCACGGCGTTGGGCGTGGGGCGCATGAAGTGCCGCGCGATGAGTTCGAACTCGGAGCTGACGTTATTGGCCATTGCGACGCTTTCCCTTCAGTGCCACTTCGTCCGGCCTTACGGCCCCGGCGAGACGATCCAGCACTGCGTTGACATACGTATGACCGTCGGTCCCGCCGAAGCGTTTCCCCAGCTCGATCGCCTCGTTGATCGTCACCTTGTACGGAATTTCCTTCTGGTGCACCAACTCCCAGGCGCCGATGAGGAGGATTGCGCGCTCGACCGGGCTCACGTCGCCCCACTTGCGGTCCGCCAGGGGCTCCAGGTGTCCGCGAAGCCCGGGCTCCTCGGCGATCGCGCCCTTCAGCTCGGCCTCGAGGAACCCGCGGTCGGCCTCGGCGAATCCTTCCTGCTCGGCCAGGCTCTTCAGCACATCGGAGACCGGATTTCCCGTGTAGAGCCACTGGTACAGGCCCTGCAGCGCGAGCTCGCGCGAGCGCCGCCTGGAGGCCGCGCGCGAGCCTTTCCTCAATGCCGCACCGTGCCCACCGGCCGCGCCGACGAATACTTGTTCCCTTGCCGGCCCAGCTCCGGATACTCGCCCGGCGGGAATGTGCGGCACGATCCGTGGAAATGCGCGTCGGTGCAGAACTCCCAGACGCCGCGGCGCACGATGATCGACGAGACCTTGTCGTTGAAGCCCATGGGCTGGAAGTTGGGCGCTTCGCGATCGAGGTTGGCGAGGAAACCGTGGAAGCCCTGGCCGTCGAAGAGCTGCACGTCACCGTGGCCCACGTTCGACCAGTCCGAGCCGTGCGATTCCCACCCGCCGCCACTGTGTCCCCAGCCGGCACGGCCCGCGTGCACGAGCCGCCCCGACGAAAGCCGCTTGTCCTGCGAGCCGAGGTCTCGATAATCGCCGGGGCCCAGCGTGCGGCACGAGCCTCGGTAGAACGCGTCGGTGCAGAACTCCCACGTGCCGTGCAGCACGCGGATCGAATGGGCCTTGTCGTTGAATCCCATCTCCTCGAAATTCGCGGCGTCGCCCCGCAGCGTCACGTGGCGGCCCCCGAAGTCGTTGCCCTGGTACAGCATGGCTTCTCCGTGTTCCTGGGCCTGCGCCGCCGTCGCGCAAAGGGCCAGCGCGGCGAGGATCGTGGATGCGATTGTCTTTTTCATGGAACCCCCTGTTATCCCTCGATCGAACGAAGTGTATTGGCCATCTCGACGGCCACGCGCGCGGCCTCCGCCCCCTTCACCGGCGCGCGTTCCCTGGCTTGCTCCTCGTTCTCCGTGGTGAGCACGCCGTTGGCGATGGGGACGCCGGTCTCGAGCTGCACGTCGAGGATGCCTCGCGCGCTCTCGGTCGCCACGATCTCGAAATGGAAGGTCTCGCCGCGGATCACGGCCCCGAGGGCCACCAAGGCGTCGTAGCGCATGGTGGCGAAGCCGCGGCGCTCCAGCGCGAGCGCCTGGAGCGCCAGCGGAATCTCGAGGGCGCCGGGCACGCTCACCGCGTCGATGTGGTCGGCGGCCACGCCCAGCTCCAGGAGCTCGCGGTCGCACGCGGTCACGAGCGCGCGCACGATCTCCTCGTTGAAGCGGCTCCAGACGATCGCCACGCGCATTCCGGCGCCGTCGAGCGCCGGGATGGCCGTTTTCAAGACGCGGCCTTCACGGCGACGGCGTCATCGGGCGACACGTACTCGACCACCTCGAGCCCGAAGCCCGACATGCTCGGGATGCGCTTGGGCCGCGCCAGGACGCGCATGCGCCCCACGCCCAGGTCCTTGAGGATCTGCGCTCCGATGCCGTGAAGGCGCGGATCCCACTTGCGCGGGGCGCGCAGCTTGGGCGACGCGGCGTTCTCGACCCGCCCCAGGATCTCGGCGGCGCTTTCGTGGCGGCGCAGCAGCACGATCACGCCTTCCTTGTGGTGCGCCACGATGCGCATCGCGTCCTGCACCGAGAAGGCATGCTGCGAGGGGTCGAAATCGAAGAGGTCGAGGGAGACGAAAGGCTCGTGCACGCGCACGAGCACCGGGCGGTCGGGCCGCGGCTCGCCCCGCACCAGCGCGTAGTGCACCTCGTCCGCGGTCTTGTCGTGGTACACGCAGAGGCGAAACGGCCCGTAGGGCGTGGCGATGACGCGGTCGGCCACGCGCTCGATGAGCGTCTCGGTTTCGCTGCGGTGCCGAATGAGGTCGACGATGGTGCCGATGCGAAGGTCGTGGGCGCGGGCGAACTCCATGAGATCGGGCATGCGCGCCATGGACCCGTCGGGATTCATGATCTCGCAGATCACCGAGGCGGGAGAAAGGCCCGCGGCCTCGGCGAGGTCGCATCCCGCCTCCGTGTGGCCGGCCCGGGCGAGCACCCCGCCCCGGAGGGCCATGATCGGGAAGATGTGGCCGGGCTGCACGATATCGGACGGTTTCGCATGGCGCGCGGTGGCCGCGCGCACGGTGCGCGCCCGGTCCGCGGCCGAGATGCCCGTGGACACGCCGCTCGCCGCCTCGATCGTGACCGTGAACGCGGTGCCCATGGGCGAGCGGTTGTCGCTCACCATGAGCGGCAGCTCCAGCTGGCGGCAGCGCTCCTCGGTGAGCGTGAGGCAGATGAGCCCCCGCCCGTGCGTGGCCATGAAGTTGATCGCCTCGGGAGTCACGAAGTCCGCGGCGAGCACCAGGTCGCCCTCGTTCTCGCGGTCCTCGGCGTCGGCCAGGATCACCATGCGGCCGCGGCGGATGTCGTCGATCAGTTCCTGCGCGCTGCTGAGCGAAGTCGTTCGGGAT
>DATBEA010000105.1:0-5710 GCA_036276215.1 Usitatibacter sp. | reverse complement strand
CGCGCAACGACGTGAAGTGCGTGTCCATCGAGCACAAGCTCGGCATCCACGCGAGCCCGACCGCAGTGCTCGCCTTCGGCGACAACGAAGGCGCCGTGGGTCACATCGTCGGCGAAGAGAACCGCGGCCTCGAGTACATGTTCATCATGATGAACGCGGCGCGCCTGTCGGTCGGCCTGGAGGGCGTGGCGGTGGCCGAGCGCGCGTACCAGCGTGCGCTCGCCTGGTCGCGCGAGCGCATGCAGGGCAAGCCCGTGGGCGTGCAGGGCGCGAAGACCTCGCCCATCATCCAGCACCCGGACGTGAAGCGGATGCTGCTCACCATGAAGTCGACGACCGAGGCCATGCGCGCGCTGGCGTACTGGACTTCCGCGCAGCTCGACCGCGCGAGGAAGCACCCCGACGAATCCGAGCGGCGCCGCGCCCAGGCGCTCGTGGACCTGCTGATTCCCGTGGTGAAGGGCTGGTCCACCGAGATGGGCATCGAGGTCGCTTCGTTGGGCATCCAGGTGCACGGCGGCATGGGATTCATCGAGGAGACGGGCGCCGCGCAGCATTTGCGCGACGCGCGCATCACGACAATCTACGAGGGGACCACCGGGATCCAGGCCAACGACCTGGTGGGCCGCAAGATGGGACGCGAGGAAGGCCGCACGGCGCTCGCCCTCATCGCCGAGATGGACAGGACGGTGCCGCAGCTTGCCGCTTCCAGCGACGCGCACCTTCGCGCGGTGGGCGAGGGGCTGCGCCTGGCGATCGATGCCCTTCGCGCTACGGTGGCATGGGTGTCGAAGACGTATGGCGCGCAGCCCGCGGCGGTTGCCGCCGCGTCGGTGTACGTCCTGAAGCTCATGGGCATCACCCTCGGCGGCTGGATGCTCGCGCAGTCGGCCCGGATCGCTTCGGACCAGCTCGCCGCGGCCGAGGGCGAAGCCGATTACCTGAGGGCCAAGATCCTCACGGCGCGCTTCTTCGCCGACCACGTGATGGCGCAGGCGCCCGCGCTCGCTTCCGCGGCGACCCGGGGCGCCGAGAGCGTCCTCGCGGTGGAGGAAGCGCAGCTTTAGCGCCTCAGCGGGGCAGGCTCACGCCATGAGCCTCTCGCCCCCTATCCTGTGGGAATGGATGTCGCACGCCTGAGAAGCTGGGTCACGCTGGGTGCGTTGACCCTCGCGTTGGTTCATATCGTCTTTCCCACCCTTGCCATCGACGCGATCGCGCTGGTGCTGGTCGTGGTCGCCGTGGTGCCGTGGCTGGCACCGCTCTTCAAGGCGCTCGAGCTCCCCGGTGGCTGGAAGGTCGAATTCCAGGAGCTCCAGAAGGTCGCGGCGAAGGCCGACGACGCGGGATTGCTCTCGCCGCCTGCCGCGCCGGAGGCCGAGTACGCCTTCCAGGCGGTCGCGGATCGCGATCCCAACCTGGCCCTCGCGGGCCTTCGCATCGAGCTGGAGAAGCGCCTGGTGCGCCTCGCGCAGCTGCACGACGTCGGCACGCGCATGCAGGGCATGGCGCGCCTCCTGGGTGAGCTCGCCCGGCGGGGAATACTTTCCGAGGACGAGGAGTCGGTATTGTCGGATCTCGTGCATTTGCTCAACGCCGCGGTGCACGGCGCGAGCGTGGATCCGCGCGCGACCGAATGGGCCATGGACGTGGGGCCCCAGCTGATCCAGTCCTTCGAGGAGAAGCTCGCGGAGTAGAATCGAAGCTGCACAGATGCTCGAAGCTTTCCTCGTCTCGACGGGGCTGGTCGCGATCGCCGAGGTGGGCGACAAGACGCAGCTCCTCTCCCTCGTCCTCGCCGCGCGCTTCCGCAAGCCCTGGCCCATCGTGGCGGGCATCCTTGCGGCTACGCTCGTGAACCATGCCGCGGCCGGCGCGCTGGGCGCCTGGATCACGCGCCTGGTGGGTTTGGACCTCATGGTGAAGGTCGCCGGGGTCTCGTTCCTCGGCATGGCGGCCTGGGCGCTCGTCCCCGACAAGATCGATTCGCAAAGCGCGGCGAAGACCCACGGCGGCGTCTTCATGACGACGGTCTTCCTCTTCTTCATGGCGGAGATGGGCGACAAGACGCAGGTCGCCACGGTCGCCCTCGCCGCGCGCTACGCTTCGCTCATGGCGGTGGTCGCGGGCACCACGCTCGGCATGATGCTCGCCAACGTGCCCGTGGTGTTCTTCGGCGGCGCGATCGCGAAGAAGGTGCCGCTTTCGATCGTGCGCAAGCTGGCGGCGTTCGCCTTTGCCGTCCTGGGCGTGCTCGCGCTCGCCGCCTAGAAGGTCTGGCGCGTGATGGACTTGGTGCCGTTCACCCCGTTGATCGTGTAGTTCACCGCGGCGTTGTTCGCGTCGGAGAAGGTGACGGCGATCGTTCCCACGGCGGTCGCGTGCACCGCGTTGCGATCGAACGTCGGGCCCAGCGGCGGCCCGGTCGTCGTGTACGCGGTCCCCGAGCAGCTGCTCCCCACGACGAGGCACTGGGGCGCCACGTACCACACGGGGTTGCCGCTGTTGTCGTACACGTACCACGCGAGGAACATCACGCCGTACTGCTGCGTGATGACCATCCCCCAGCCCGATTCGGCCGCGTTCCACCAGAGGTCGGTGTAGTCCACCGCGGGCGTCGTGGAGCCCGACTGGAAGGCCTGGCGGACGATGGGCACCGTGCGGCCTTGCCCGTTCACCGAGTAGGTCATGGTGGCGCTGTTCGCATTCGCGAAGGCGACCGTGAGCGAGCCCACGGCGGCCACCTGCTCGAGGCCCGGGGTGAAGTTCGAGCCGAAGAACGTGGGCCCGCTCACCTGGTAGAGCGTGCCCGTGCAGGTGCCGTTGGTTCCCGTGGTGCCCGAGGGAAGCGCGCAGTTGGACGCGACGTACCACTTGGGCTTGCCCGCGGAGTCGTAGGTGTACCAGGCGCCGAAGATCACGTTGCGCCGCTGCAGGAAGCCGATGCCCCATCCCGACTCGTCGGGATTCCACCAGAGGCCGGAGAGGGCCGCGGGCGAGACGGGCGCCGCACCGGCGAGCAGGGCCGCGGAGCAGCCCGACGCGCCGTTCACGCTCACGGCGCCTTCGTACGTGCCGCTGCCGATCATCGAGGCCGACGTCGTTCCGTATCCCACGAAGAACGACGCCCCGGCCACGTTCGGCGTGGGCACGTTGTTGAGGATCGTGACGCTCTGGGCCTGCGAGCCCAGCACGCCGGTGGTGTAGGGCTGGAGCGTCGAGGCGGAGACGGCGGTGAGCTGGCCGTTGGAGCCCAGCTGCGCGAGCACGCACGGATCGGGCCCGTTGCCGTCGGTGCGCGCGATCGGCGAGGACGCCGCCATGCGCTTCTCCTGGCTCATGGCTCCCGGAGTGAGCTTGCTCTGGCGCGTGTGCGCGAACACATAGACGCTTCCCGTGGTGCCCACCTGCGAGGCGGGGGGCGAGACCTGCGCGGTCGCGGTGGCGGAGGTGGCGGTGATGTTGCTCGTGACCTTGATGGGGAAGATCACGGTCCCGCCGCTGCCCAACGCGCCCGTGAGCGAGAACGTGGTGGGGCCGTGGCAGGTCTCCGTGAACCCGAACATGGGATCGCTGAACGTCGTGCTGGAGGAAAAGTTGCACGAGCCCGTTCCGGACAGGTGGCCCGCCGCGAACTGGATCGCGTAGGCCGCGCAATTGATGGAGAACGAGCCGCTGGAATCGGTTTGGCTGTCGCTCACGGCCGGGAACGTGATCGCCCCGTTGGCGGCGATCATTCCGCCGCTCGTGGGCGCCTGGGGCGGGATCTCGACGGTCGTGCCGTCGTTGCACGCCGCGGTTCCCGCGCCGGTGGTCACGACGAGGTTGCCCTGCGAATCGACGGCACCCGTCCACGGCGCGGTATAGCTGCACGAGGTCGTGGAGCTCGAGATGCCGCCGCAGCCCGGGCCGCTGCACGAGCAGGTGAGCGTGTCGTTGCCGGCCTGGGTCCCGTTCCAGGTGCCCGCGAAGGGGCTTTGTGCGAAGCCGGCCTGCGCGGCGAGCGCGGCCAGGATGGACAAGAAGAAACGACCCATGGCTTCCCCCCCTATGCGTTCACGGTGCTCCTCGGCATTTCCAGCTCGTTGCGGTAGCACACGTGCGACTTGCCGTCGGCGTGCGACAGCTGCTTGGCTGCGTACATCGCCTTGTCGGCGTCGGCCAGCACGCCCGTGGTGCCGTCGCCGAAATGGTACTCGGCCACGCCGCAGCTCACCGAGACGCGTGTCTCGAGGCCGGGCGCGATCTCGCAGGGCGACGACTCGATCGCCTTGATGATGCGCTCCATCACCATCTTGAGCGCGCGGTTGCGGTGCAGGCCGACCACGAACTCGTCGCCGCCCCAGCGCGCGACCCAATCGCCGCGGCGCGTGTTCAGTTGCAGGAGCGCCGCGACGTGGGAGATGCAGGCGTCGCCCGCGCTGTGGCCGTGGCGGTCGTTCGTCTCCTTGAACCGGTTGATGTCGAAGAAGGCGATCTGGAAGGCCTGCAGGTCGCGCTCGGCGCGGGCGACTTCCTCGGCGAGGCGCTTTTCGCCCGCGCGGCGGTTGTAGATGCCGGTGAGGTCGTCGGTGTCGGAGACGCGCTCGAGGCGATTGATCGTCTCGTGCAGCTGCGTAAGCGTGTACTGGGTGCCCTCCATGAGGCGCCCGGCGCGGTCGGGGAAATGAATCGGCAGGTCGGGGAGCTTGCGGCTGTCGATGTAGCTGCGCAGCGTTTCCGCGGTGAGGTCGATGGGCACGAGGAGCTCGCGCAGCATCCACATCGTGCCGAGGAAGCCCGCGAAGCAGGCGAGGAGCAGCGCCGCGATCACCGGGTACATGGAGCGCAGCTCCGTGCGGGAGACCAGCAGGTAGAGCACGAAGACCGCGAGGGGGATCAGCACGCCCACGAAGGCGGCGAGGGCGAACTTGCGCGCATAGCTCCCCCGCACCGGCCCGAAATCGGCGAGCAGCCGGTAGAGCGGCATGCGCTCCGACGCGGCGCGGCCCGGCGGAACCTTGTTCACCATGCTGGACGCTCCCCCTTGCCGACCATTCTAGCCGTTTCAGCCGATGGGATTCCTCAGGGTGCCGATGCCCTGGATCTCGGTCTCCAGCAGGTCGCCGGGCTTCATGAACTCGGGCGGCGTGCGCGCGAAGCCCACGCCCTCGGGCGTGCCGGTGGAGATGACGTCCCCCGCCTCGAGGGTCATGCCCGCGGAGAGCTCCGCGATGAGGCGCGGCAGCTTGAAGTACAGGAATTTGGTATTCGAATCCTGCTTGGTCACGCCGTTCACGCGGCAGGTCACGCGCAGGTTGTTGGGATCGAGGCCCTCGTCGGCGGTGACGATCCACGGGCCCATGGGACAGGTGCCGTCGAAGCTCTTGCCCTTGTGCCATTGGCCGCCGTGGTAGCGCTGGACGTCGCGCACGGACACGTCGTTGATCACCGTGTAGCCCCAGATGTGGCGCATGGCGTCGCCCTCGGAAATGTCCTTGCCCGTCGTGCCGATGATCACGCCCAGCTCCACCTCCCAGTCGTACGAGGTCGAGACCTTCGCCGCGAAAGGCACGCTGTCGAAGGGCCCCGTCACGGCGCTCACGGCCTTGCTGAAGAAAACCGGGTGCACCGGCAGCTCGCGCTTTTCCTGGAGCTTCTTCGCGCCCTCCTCGAAGTGCTCGAGGTAGTTCCAGCCCACGCAGAAGACGTTCTTCGCCGGGCGCGGAAT
>DATBEA010000104.1:0-1553 GCA_036276215.1 Usitatibacter sp. | reverse complement strand
GAGGAGAACGGAAGCGACATCCCCACCGCTTCCACCGAGGACGACATGGTGTTGGCCGTGTACATCCCGCCGCACGCGCCCACGCCGGGGAGCGCCTTCCTCTCGATGCACTCGAAGTCTTCCTTCGACATCTTGCCGGCGGTATAAGCGCCCACGGACTCGAAGACCGAGACGATCTGGAGGTCTTGGCCCTTGTAGCGCCCCGGCTTGATGGTGCCGCCGTAGACGCAGATCGCGGGAACGTTCATGCGCATGAGGCCGATCATGGCGCCGGGAAGGTTCTTGTCGCACCCGCCGATGGCGAGCACGCCGTCCATGAACTGGCTCTGCGCGGCGGTCTCGATGGAATCGGCGATCACCTCGCGCGAGACGAGCGAATACTTCATGCCCTCGGTGCCCATGGAGATGCCGTCGGTCACGGTGATGGTGCCGAACATCTGCGGCATCGCGCCCGCGGCACGCGCCGCGCGATCGGCCGCGTCCGCGAGCGGCTGGATCCCGGCGTTGCACGGGTTCATGGTCGAGTGCCCGTTGGCGATGCCGACGATCGGCTTCTCGAAGTCGGCGTCGCCGTAGCCGATGGCGCGCAGCATCGATCGGTTGGGCGAGCGGGGGACGCCGTGGGTGATGGCGAACGAGCGGAATTTGGTTTTCATGGAGGAATCGCGGGGGGAGGGAATGCACCGATAGTCTACGCCCGCGGCTCTCTGGGATAATGCGGCTCGCCTCTTCGGATTCGCCCGGCCCTCGCCTTGCTGACACACCCGCAGTTCGACCCCATCGTCTTCTCGCTGGGCCCGCTCGCCGTGCGCTGGTACGGCCTCATGTACGTCGTCGCCTTCCTCGCCTACATCACGCTGGGCAAGTGGCGCGTGCGCCACGGCCTCGGAAACGGCATCACCGAGAGGGACGTGGACGACATGCTGATCTACGGCGTGGCGGGCACGATCCTCGGGGGCCGCCTGGGCTACGTGCTCTTCTACAAGCCCGAGCACTACCTGCAGAACCCCTCCGAGATCCTGCAGGTCTGGGCAGGCGGCATGAGCTTCCACGGCGGCTTCCTCGGCGTGATGCTGGGCGTGGCGCTTTTCTGCTGGATCCGCAAGCGCCGATGGATCATGACGATGGATTTCATCGCGCCGTTGGTGCCCATCGGCCTTGCCGCGGGACGCATCGGGAATTTCATCAACGGCGAGCTTCCGGGGCGTCCCACGACGCTCCCCTGGGGAATGTGGTTCCCGCAGACCGATCCGAACGAGCGGATCGCGCGCCATCCGTCGCAGCTCTACCAGTTCGCGGGCGAAGGCCTCACGCTCTTCGCGATCCTCTGGTGGTATTCACGCAAGCCCCGGCCCCCGGGCGCCGTGTCGGGTGCCTTCCTCGTGGGCTATGGGACGCTTCGCTTCCTCGTGGAATTCACGCGCCAGCCCGACGACTTCCTGGGGCTCCTCGCGCTCGGCTTTTCCATGGGCCAGTGGCTCTCGCTGCCGATGATCGCCGCGGGCCTCGCGATGATCGCGTGGGCCTATCGCCCGTCAACGCGGCAGTAACAC
>DATBEA010000103.1:0-17148 GCA_036276215.1 Usitatibacter sp. | reverse complement strand
GATGGCGATCGCGGTGAGTGCGGCCGGCGTGAGCATGTGGAGGTGGGCGATGTCGAGCGCCGCCTGCATGATTCCCCCGGGCACGGGCGCCAGCACCATCGCGAGCACGCTTCCCAGCGCGGCGGAGCCCATCACCAGGGCGGGAGTGGTCCATGCCTGGGCGCGGGCACGCGCCGGGGGCAGAGCCTCGAGCACGCGGCGCGCGAAGGCCTCGTCGGGGGAAGGCCGCGTGGTCGCGGCGTCGTGCCTCAGGATGCGGTCGAGTTTGTCGTCGTTCATGGTTTCTCCGTCTTCGGGACGAGGCGCGCGCGCAGCTTCGCCTTGGCGCGCAGCACATGGGTCTTCACGGTGCCGAGCGGCATGCCGAGCGCGGCGGCCGCCTCCTCGTGGGAAAGATCCGCGTAGTAGCAGGCGGCGATGGCGGCGCGCTCGCCTTCCGAAAGGGTCGCCATCGCGCGCTCCAAGTCCACTCGGGCCACGATGTCGGGCATCTCGCAGGAAGGCGTGCCCGGCCCGTCCTCGGCGGCGTCGGCGTCGAGCGGCAGCTCGTGCTTCCGGCGCGCCTCGCTCTGCCACGCGTTGAACGCGATGCGATAGAGCCACGTCGAGAAGCGCGACTCGAAACGGAAGCGGCGCAGGTTGCGCCACGCGAGCACGAAGGTCTCCTGCGCGAGGTCGTCGGCAAGCGCCATGTCGCCCTTCGCGAGCCGTCGCAGCACCGAGCGCACCGGGCCCTGGTGGCGCTCCACGAGCATCGCATAGGCGCGCCGGTCGTCGCGCTGGACCACCGCGAGGATGAGCTCGGCGTCGGAGGGCGAGTCGCCCGCCGGTTGCGGCGCCGTGCGCTCGGCGAGCGCTACGGCCTGGAGGTTTCGATCTTCCATGCGAGGAGCAGTGCCGCGCCCATGAGCCCGGGGATGAGGCCGATCGACCAGGGCAGGCCCACCTCGAAGAAGAAAAGCGACATGCCGATGCCCATGGCGACGAGGACGAGCCCCGCCTGCAGGCCCGTGCGCCGGCGCGCCGGGACGAGCAGCTCGGGCGGCACCGGCATGCCGCGCTCGGCCAACCGCGCCACGGTCTCGTGCAGGATCCGCGCCCTGCGGTGCTTGTAGTAGAGGATGATCCCCACCAGGCACAAGGGCAGGATGAAGATCACCAGCATGCCCGCCAGCGGAATGAGCGTGGCCGAATCGATGTTCGTCTCCTTACGGGCGCGCCTTGGCGCGCGGTTTCCCATTGGACGCCGCCCCCCCATGGGGCGGATTCGCGCGGGACGTCAACCGCGCCCCCCTGTCGAGCGTAATATGGATTTTGCCGCAACGAGGAGAACCGCATGAAAACACTGCTTTCCACCGCCGCCGCCTTTGCCCTGGCCGCCTGCGCCTCCCAGGAGCCCCAGCCTGTCCAGGTCGCCCAAGCCGAATGCAAGGTGGTCCCCATCACGACCCAGGGCTCCACCGGCAATCCGCCCAAGCACATGACCGAGCTGCAGCAGCGCTTCGCGCAGGCCGACCTCGCCAGCTCCCAGTTCCGCTACCAGCAGCTGCGCCGCGAGGGGATGTACCCGAACAACGTCGAGGAAGCGCTGCGCGACTGCTACTAGCCGCGCCTAGCTGCTGAGCTCCTCGGCGACGCTTTCCAGGACCGGCTCCCCGGCGGGCTCCTGGGGGCCGGGGAGCTCCCGCATCGCCGCCAGCGGCGAAAGCCAGGTCATCACCGGCGCCAGCAAGAGCGCGCCCACGCCCGACATGAGGATCGCGGCGCGCAACCCGAAGTGCTCCCCCACCCAGCCGCCCGCCAGGCCACCTAGCGGCGCGGTGCTGACGGTGAGCGCGATCATCGTGGCGGTCACGCGCCCGAGCAGCCGGTCGGGAGTGGCGGCCTGGCGAAGCGACAGGTAGTTGATGAAGAAGATCATCCCGGCCAGGTCGAGCACGAAGAGTCCCGCCCCGAAGATCGCCGAAGCGAGCCAATAGGGTCCCGTGGCGCAGCCGATGGTGAGCCACGCCACACCCGTGCCGGCGATGCCGCCCAGCATGGTGGGTCCCATGCCGAAGCGCCTGTTCAGGCGCTCGGTCACGTTCGCCGCGGCGAGCGAGCCCAGCCCCGAGACCATGAAGAGCACCCCCACGTGCCCCGCGGAAAAGTTGAGGCTGCGCGCGGCGTAGAGCACCACCAGCGCGATGAAGGCGTGCCGGAACACCTGCCAGAGGCCGATGGACCAGACGATCGCGCGCAGGATGCGGTTGTGCCACACCACGCGCAGGCCTTCCATGATCTCGCCGCGCACGCTCCGCGCCTCGGCCTTGGGCACGTCCGTGGCCGCGGGTGCGATGCCGCGCAGCATCCACGCCGATGCGAAGAAGCACACCGCGTCGAAGAGGATCGCGAAGGGCGCGGTGAGCCACTGGATGAGGGCGCCCGCGATGCCCGGGCCCATGAGCTGCGCGGCCGAGTCGGCCACGCCGATCTTGGCGTTGGCCTCGACCAGGTTCTCCCGGCCCACGCGCTCGGTCATGAACACCTGGTAGGCGGGCCAGCCGATCACCGAGAGCAGCCCGATGAGGAAGCCCGACACGTACAGCACGGTCATCGAGAGCACGCCGGCCCACGCGCAGATCGGGATCGCGAGGAGCGCCAGCGCGCGGCCCACGTCGCAGGCGATGATCACCGGGAGCTTGCGCGCGCGATCCACCAGCACCCCGGCGAAAAGGCCGAAGAGCGGGTAGGGGAGCGCTTCCAGCGCCGTGAGCACGCCCACCTCGAAAGGCGAGGCGTTCAGCATGAGCGCCGCCGTGAGCGGCAGGGCGAGGAACGTGACCTGCCCGCCGAAGTGCGTGATCGTGAGCGATCCCCAGAGCTTGCGGAAATCGGAGCTCTGCCAGAGGCCCGTGAGCCACCGGTTGGGATGAAGGCTTGCCAGCAATGTAGCCATGGTCTTCTTCGCAGCAAAAATGCGACGGATGTTCGCCGCCGCGTTGAACGCGGGGCGGGAAGGCTGCGGCTTTGGGTGGACCGATGCTTCCCGCCTCTTACTCCGGCGGGCGATCGGCCCGCGGGATCAGTCTTCGCCCGAGGACGGCAGCGCCGCGCGCGGGCACACGATCGCCAGGCCGAGGCCTTGGAAATCGTTGCGAATGCGCGTGCGTGTCATCGGAGGAGTCCCGTGGAGGAAGTTGCGATCGCCGCCAGTATAGCAAAACGGCGTCCGCGGTTTGTTACACTCGCGTGACGCACAACGGGACCTCGCCATGTTCGGCCGCTTCCTACCGAAGGAAGGACGCTTCTTCGACCTCTTCAACGCGCACGCCGACCAGGTGGTGCGCGCCGCCCATGAGCTGAAGCTGGTGATGGAGCATCCCGAAGACCGCGAGCAGCACTCCCGCCTCGTGGACGACGCCGAGCACGCCGCCGACCGCATCACGGCGGAGACCATCCGCCTGCTGCACAAGACGTTCATCACGCCGCTGGATCGCGACCACATCCACCAGCTCGTGAACGCCATGGACGACATCTGCGACCTGATCCAGGACACCACCGAGACTCTCACGCTCTACGATATCCGCTCGACCTCGCCGGAGGCGCAGCGCCTCGCCGACATCGGCGTGAAATGCTGCGAGCGCGTGAAGGACGTGGTGCGCCTCCTGGGCGAGCAGGGCGGCAAGTTCGAGGCGATCCTCAAGACCTGCGAGGAGATCGACCGCCTCGAGAGCGACGCCGACCGGGTCATGCGCTCGGCGGTCTCGCGGCTCTTCCGCGAGGAGCAGGACGTGAGGGAGCTCATCAAGATGAAGGCGATCTACGAGCTGCTCGAGGCGGTGACCGACCGATGCCTCGACGTGGCGAACCTGGCCGAGGGCATCTCGCTAGAGAATTCCTGATGGACGCGATGGGGCTCACGCTGGGCACGCTGGTGTTCCTCGTGGTGCTGGCGCTCATGTTCGACTTCATGAACGGCCTCCACGACGCCGCGAATTCCATCGCCACGGTGGTCTCGACGGGCGTGCTGCGCCCCTCGACGGCGGTGATGGTGGCCGCGTTCTTCAACTTCCTCGCACTCTTCATCTTCCACCTCAAGGTGGCGGCCACGGTAGGCAAGGGCATCGTGGACCCCGCGGTCATCGACCACTACATCGTCTTCGGCGCCCTCATCGGCGCCATTTCCTGGAACGCCATCACCTGGTTCTTCGGCCTGCCGTCGTCCTCGTCCCACGCGCTCATCGGCGGGCTCATCGGGGCGGGCGTCGCCAAGTCGGGCACGTCGTGCCTCGTGGCCGACGGCATCACGAAGACGGTCGTCTTCATCTTCCTCTCGCCCCTGTTGGGCTTCGTGCTCGGCGGATTCATGCTCGTGGTGGTGTCCTGGGCCTTCCGCCGCATGAGCCCCTACCGGATCGATCGGTGGTTCCGGCGCGTGCAGCTCGTTTCCTCTTCCCTCTATAGCCTGGGCCACGGCGGCAACGATGCACAGAAGACCATCGGCATCATCTGGATGCTGCTCGCCGCCGCGAACGTGGCGGGGGCGCGCGAGGAGGCGCCCGCGTGGGTGATCATCTCCTGCTACGTGGCGATCGCGCTGGGCACGCTCGTGGGCGGCTGGAGGATCGTGAGGACCATGGGTCAGCGCATCACGAAGTTGAAGCCCGTGACCGGCGTTTGCGCCGAGACGGGCGGGGCCATCACGCTCTTCCTCGCGAGCGCCCTGGGCATTCCCGTGTCCACGACCCACACGATCACGGGCGCGATCGTGGGCGTTGGCGCCACGCGCAAGTTCTCCGCCGTTCGCTGGGGCGTGGCGGGCAACATCGTGTGGGCCTGGATCTTCACGATCCCGGCCTCCGCGTTCGTCGCGGCCATCGGGTGGTGGGCCGCCAAGCGCTGGCTCTGAGGCTTCAGCTCTTCAGCCGGTAGCCGGTGCGGAAGATCCAGGCCACCGCCCCCGCGCAGATCGCGAAGAAGGCGAGGGTGGTCGCGAAGCTCACCGCCACGCTCACGTCCGCCACGCCGTAGAACGTCCAGCGGTAGCCGCTGATGAGGTAGACGATCGGGTTGAAGAGGCTGAAGGCGCGCCAGGCCGGCGGGAGCATCGCGATCGAGTAGAAGGCGCCGCCCAGGAAGGTGAGCGGCGTCACCACCAGCATCGGGATGAACGAGAGCTGCTCGAAGCCCTTCGCCCAGATGCCGAGCACGAACCCGAAGAGGCAGAAGGTCGTGGCCGTGAGCACGAGGAAGGCGGCCATCCACGCCGGATGCTCGATGTGCAGCGGCACGAAGAGGTTCGCGGTCGTGAGGATCACGAGGCCCAGGAGCACGGACTTCGTGGCCGCCGCGCCCACGTAGGCGATCACGATCTCCAGCGGCGAGACCGGCGCGGAGAGCAGCTCGTAGATCGTGCCCGTGAACTTCGGCAGGTAGATCCCGAAGGAGGCGTTGTTGAGGCTCTCGGTGAAGATCGAGAGCATCACCAGGCCGGGGACGATGAAGGCGCCGTAAGGCACGCCGTCCACCTCGGCCATGCGCCGCCCGATCGCCGCGCCGAAGACCACGAAATAGAGCGACGTGGTGAGGACCGGCGTCACCAGGCTCTGCCAGAGCGTGCGCTTGAAGCGCGCCATCTCGAAGGAATAGATCGCGGCGATGGCGTGGAGGTTCATGGGCTCTCGAGCGCCGTTGGCTGGGCCTCGTGCACGAGGGATACGAAGATGTCCTCGAGCGAGCTCTGGCGCGTCTGGATGTCGTCGTAGGCGATGCCCAGCTCGTCCAGGCGGCGCAGCAGGCGAGGGATGCCGTTGGCGTCTCCGTGCGCATCGAACGTGTAGACGAGCTCGCGGCCTTCGGCCCGCAGCACGGGCGCCCAGGACGCGAGCGCGACGGGCGGCTCGGCCAGGGGCGCCGTGAGGTGCACCGTGAGCTCCTTCTTGCCGAGCTTCTTCATGAGGGCGCGCTTTTCCTCCACCACGATGAGGCGCCCCTTGCTCACGACGCCGATGCGGTCGGCCATCTCCTCGGCCTCCTCGATGTAGTGGGTGGTGAGGATGATGGTCACGCCCGAATCGCGCAGCTTCCTCACCAGCGCCCACATGTCGCGGCGCAGCTCGACGTCCACCCCCGCGGTCGGCTCGTCCAGGAAGAGGATGCGCGGCTCGTGGGCGAGGGCCTTCGCGATGAGCACGCGGCGCTTCATGCCGCCCGAGAGCGTCATGATCTTGTCGTGGCGCTTGTCGAAGAGCGAGAGGTCGCGCAGCACCTGCTCGAGGTGCGCGGGGTCGGGCGGGCAGCCGAAGAGGCCGCGGCTGAACGAGACCGTCGCCCATACGGTCTCGAACATGTCGGTGTGCAGCTCCTGCGGGACGAGCCCGATGAGCGAGCGCGCGGCGCGGTAGTCGCGGATGATGTCGTGGCCGCCGACCGTGACCCGCCCCTCGGTGGGCGTCACCAGCCCGCACACGATGCTGATGAGCGTGGTCTTTCCCGCGCCGTTGGGGCCCAGGAGCGCGAAGATCTCGCCCTCGCCGATGTCGAGGTCGACCGCGCGCAGCGCTTCGAGCCCCGAGGCGTAGCGTTTGGTGAGGCCGCTGATGGAGATGACGCTCGCCACCGTGCGATTATACGGGCCATGAAGATCGCGACCTTCAACGTGAACGGGATCCGCACGCGCCTGCCGCATTTGCTCCTGTGGCTCGAGAAGGAACAGCCCGACGTCGCATGCCTTCAGGAGCTGAAGGCGCTCGATACGAGCTTCCCCGTGCGCGAGCTCAAGGATGCGGGCTACGGCGCGCGCTGGCACGGCCAGCAGTCGTGGAACGGCGTGGCGATCCTCGCGAAGGGTGCGGACCCCGAGGAGACGCGCCGCGGCCTGCCCGGCGATCCCGAGGACAAGCACAGCCGCTACATCGAGGCGCGCGTGGCGGGCGTCCTGGTGGGCTGCCTCTACCTGCCCAACGGCAACCCGCAGCCGGGCCCCAAGTTCGACTACAAGCTGAAGTGGATGGATCGGCTGGACCGCCACGCGAAGGAGCTCTTCGCCGCCTCCGAGCCGGTGGTGCTCGCCGGCGACTACAACGTGGTCCCCACGGATTTCGACATCTACAACCCGCGCTCCTGGAAGAAGGACGCGCTACTGCAGCCGCAGAGCCGGGCGGCCTACGAGAAGCTGCTTTCCCAGGGCTGGGTGGATTCGCTGCGGCACCTGCACCCGAAGGAGGCGATCTTCACCTTCTGGGACTACTTTCGGCGCCATTGGGAGACCGATTCGGGATTACGCATCGACCATTTGCTGTTGAACGGGCATGCGGCGAAGCGGCTCGAGGCGGCAGGCGTGGACAAATGGGTGCGCGGCCTGGAGAAGGCGAGCGACCATGCGCCCACGTGGGTGGTGCTCGCCGATGCGCCAGGCGCCAAGGCGCGAGGCACGGGGCGCGAGGCGAAACCTAGACCTTCGACTCCAGCTCGTCGATGAGCGGCGCCTGCGCCGGCAGGATGCGGCGCCGGGCTTGCGCGGGGTCGAACCACTCGGCCCGGTCCACCTCGGGAAACTCGGCCTGCTTGCCCGAGCGTGGCGGCCATTCCATCGAGAAGATGTTGCTGCGGATCGCCGCGGCGTCGCAGTCGCCCTCGACCGCCCACGCGTGAACCCACTTGCCGCCGGCCTGGCGCAGCGGCGTGAGCGGCATGGCATGGCCTTCCGCCGGGAAGCCGGTCTCCTCGAGGAATTCGCGGCGCGCCGCGGCGAGCGCATCCTCGCCCTCGGCGATCTCGCCCTTCGGGATCGACCAGGCGCCCAGGTCGCGCTTTTTCCAGAAGGGGCCGCCCGGATGCACGAGCAGCACCTCGAGGCCCGCGCGGCCGCGGCGGAAGAGCAATATCCCCGCACTGCGCTTCACTGAACTTTCAACGGGCTGGCGAATCCGACCATCGCGTGTGGAAGTAGCACCCAAAAAAGGAGAAAACACCATGAACGATACCAACAAGCGGCGCCTCGGCACCGCGATGATCGCGTCCGCGCTTGCGGTGATGGCCGGATGCACCACGATGCAGGGCTGGATGCATCACGACGAGCCCGAGTCCACCCGTCCGTCGGGCTTCATGCAATCGTTGTCGCTCACCGGCGCGAACGAGGTTCCCCCCGTGACCACGTCGGCCTCGGGCAGCGGCACGGTGACGGTCAACGCCGACCACACGGTCGTCGCGCACATCAAGGCGACCGGCATGCAGGCTACCGCGTCCCACATCCACATGGGGGCGGCCGGCGCGAACGGCCCCGTGATCGTGCCGTTCACCAAGAGCGGCGACAACGAGTTCTCGGCGCCGGCGGGTGCCAAGCTCACCGACGAGCAATATGCCGCGTTCAAGGCGGGCCACACGTACGTGAACGTCCACAGCGACGCACACAAGGGCGGCGAGATCCGCGCGCAGCTGAAAGGAAGCTGACCATGGCGGCGAGGAAATACGGCAAGAAGGCCCAGAGCAAGGTGAAGCGTGCGATGCACGAGCGCAAGCACGGGACGCTCAAGAGCGGGCGTTCCGGCAAGAAGGTGAAGAGCCGCAAGCAGGCGATCGCCATCGGGCTCTCGGAGGCGCGCAAGGAAGGCGCGAAGGTGCCGCGCAAGAAGTCGTCGAGCAAGAAGCGCAGCACCAAGAAGCGCAGCACCAAGAAGCGCAGCACGAAGAAGCGCTCGAGCAAGCGTCGCTGAAGACGCGGCCTGCGTAGCCGGGGGCGGCGCCCCCGGTTCGCAATTTCCGACAAAAGTTTAGGCGCTCCGGAGACCATGGCCAGGGGCCGTCCCCCGTAAGCTGGGGGAATGGCTCGCTTTCATCCCATGCCGCGGACGCTCTGCCGCACCTGCGCGAACTCGCTTGTCCGCGGAAGCGGCGAGGAACGGCGCGGGCTGGGCCGCACATGCCGCGCCGGCGTCGAGCTCAATGCCCTTTCGGGCCAGTGCGAGAGCTACGTCCGCGATCCGGGGCTTCCCCCCAACGTGCTCTCGATCCGGATGGAGATGCCGCTGCCGCGCCCGCGGCACTGATCCCTTACATCGGCCCGAACTTGGCTCCGGTGGCGTCCTGCCGCCAGAAGTAGCCGTTCGAGACGTACACGACGCCATTCGGAAACAGCACGGAGCGTCCCATGAACGCCCCCCCGTCGGTGACCGAGGTCATCGGCTCCGATACGCTGTGCGTGATGAGCGGAGACAGGGGCACGAGCTTCGTGTCGAGCGCCGTGCTGCCCTGCAGGCGGAACATCATGAGGCCGCTCTCCAGCCACGGGTAGTACGCCGTGGGATCGCTCGGCGAGGCGCCGTACAACGGTGCGCCGTCGTGCAGGGACACCGGCATCGCGAAAAGATCGGTGCCGTCGGCCCCCAGGAGGGCCGAGAGCGCATGGTGGTCGTACAGCAGCGCCGACTCGCTGCCGCGCTTGCCCATGAGGAGGGTTTGCAGCAGGCGCGGCTGGGACGGATCGCCCACGTCGAAGAGGGAGAGCTGCAGGCCCTGGTACCACGAGAAGCCGCCATCGCCCAGGGTGGATGCCGGCACCGCGTACTTCCCGAACCCCAGCATGAGGTTGTTCGGCAGCGGATGCAGGTAGCTCGAGAAGCCGGCGATCTGGATCTGCCCGGCGATGCGCGGATCGGCCGCGTTGGAAAGATCGACGACATACAACGGGTCGATGTTCATGAACGTGACGGCATAGAGGCGATCGCCGACGAAGCGCGTCGCATAGAGCTGCTCGCCGGGTTTGCCCAGCGGATCGGGGCGCTGTGCGTTGGGCAGCACCGAGACCGTCTTCAGCAGTCCCGGCTGGACCGAGGAAGGCTCGAGGATCGTGAGGTGATTGGCGACCTGCCCGCCCCACATGCTGAGGCTCGAGGTGACCGCGCGCAGGCGCCCATCCGATTCGCTCAGGCGGAACGGCGCCTTGTCGGGATCGAAGCCGAAGTAACCCTCGAGCGTCGCCGATCCCACGACGGACATCGAGCCGGCGCCGAGCGCCAGCTGGTGGACATCGGTCAGGTAATACCCGGGCTCCTGGATGGGGCCGGGGATCGCGGCCGGCGAGGCGTAGCGCGAGGTCGCGATGTACAGGTTCGCGGGCGACGAGTACAGCGTGTCGGAGCTGCCGACCACCGCGATCGATTGCGCGATGCGCGGAGAGGCGCCCAGGTCGATCGCGGTGACGACGGTGAGGAGGGCGGAGGGCGCACGCGCGCCCTGGGGCGGGGAATAGACGTTCGAGGCATCGACGAGGGGCACGGCGGCGCCTGCGTTGATCGCCACTTTCGGGAGCATGGCCGACAGGGGCGTCGCCGCGAGGAGCTGCTGGTTTGCGGCATCCGCGGGCGTCCCTGCGCCGGCGTAGAACGTGTATCCCGGCAGGAAGGGCGAGGACTGGGTCACGACATAGAGGCGATCGCCGATGCGCCGGCTCGACAGGAGCTGGCCACCGATCTCCGCGACCCAGCGCGAGGAAGGCATGGCACTCGCGGTCGCGGGCGAGAGCACCTGGATGCGCGTCACGCCCGCGAATTGCATCGCGAGCCCGGGGGAATTGCTGCCCGGGCTTTGCGTCACGGCGACGAGGGCATCCGGCAACAGGTAGAACCCCGAGCCGTTGTAGATGGGCGAAGCCGAGCCGGCGAGCGGTGAATGACCGCGGATGGCGAGCGCCGCGCCGTTGCCGGAGACCTCGGCCACGGTCACGGCGGCCTGGCTGTCCGTCGCGAACGTGTAGATGTACGTACCGTCGGATTTCACGGTGTCGGCTTCGTCGACGCCCGATTCCTGGAGGTTCGTCGTCGAAACCGCGGTGGTCGCGCCCGGGGGAGCCGGCGAGAAGTCGACCCCGTTGCCGCCGGAGGGGAGCTGGACATTCGACATCCCCGAATCGAGGTACGCCTTGAGCGCCGTGTCGGTGCCGAACGCGGCGAGCTCGCGATCGGCGGTGCGCGTGGAGGCCGGCCGGCTCAGCGTCGCGAGCGCCGCATT
The DNA here is from genome assembly GCA_036276215.1 of Usitatibacter sp. Classification (GTDB taxonomy): domain Bacteria; phylum Pseudomonadota; class Gammaproteobacteria; order Burkholderiales; family Usitatibacteraceae; genus Usitatibacter. Next base: position 6,159 of record DATBEA010000103.1, on the reverse strand, counting down.
GTCGAACGCGATGCTCCGCTCCATGGAGGCGGTGACGCCGCTGTGCAGCGTCGCCGTGGTCTCCGAGTGGAAGTCGAACGTGACCGAGCCCACGCTCGTGGCCTGGGTGGGCGAGTACGCGCACCACGGGCACGAGCCCACGGTGCTGAAGAGGTCCACGCGGCCGCCCGAGGTGTGCTCGAAGCCCGCGAACCAGGTCGGTTGCCCGGAAGCATCGTAGGTGAATAGGGCGCCGCCCAATACGTCTCCCGCCTCCGTGATGCCGAAGCCCCAGCCGCTATTGGCGGGCGCGAACCACGATCCGGAGTGATCGACCTCGAGGACGATTCCCGACGTCGGCAACGGCTGGAGGGTCCACTTCCCCTGGTTGCTTCCGATCTGCCAGGTCGCGTCCAGGGACTCGGGGTGGTTCACCTTGAGGTTGAAGCTTCCCACCGGGGTCGACGAGGCGATGCGGCCGTTCGCCCATGTGTGCTTCATGAGCGTCCATGCCTGCGTGCCGAGCGAAGCCTGGTCGCCCTGCGCGGTGTACCAGGTGGGCGCGCCGCTCGCGTCGTAGGTGTACCAGACGACGGCGACCTGGCCGGCGGCACTGAAGATCTCGAAGCCGTTCCCGGCGCGGTCCGGGTTCCACCAGTGCCCCTGGGCGAAGGGCGAGCGATCGGCGACGGTGGCGGCGAAGCCGGGCACCGCAAGGGCCGCGAGGAGCAGTGCGGCGGCGACGCGCGAGAAGATGGTCATGGAAGGCCCTCCCAGGTGCCCATTATGGGCGCTTCCATGACGGGACGTCAGGCGGAGGCGGTCGCCTTGGCAGCCTGCGACACCAGCTCGCGCAGCACGAACGGCAGGATCCCGCCGTGCAGGTAATAGTCCACCTCGATCGGCGTGTCGATGCGAAGCAGCACCGGCACCTCCTTCGCCGAGCCGTCCTTGCGGTGGATCACGAGCTTCACGTCCATCTGCGGACGGATTCCGTTCTCCAGGCCCGTGACGTCGATCACCTCGTCGCCCTTGAGCCCCAGCGTGTCGACCGAGTCCGTGCCCTTGAACTGGAGCGGCAGCACGCCCATGCCCACCAGGTTCGAGCGGTGGATGCGCTCGAAGGAACGCACGCATACGGCCTTGATGCCCAGGAGCTGCGTACCCTTGGCCGCCCAGTCGCGCGACGAGCCGGAGCCATATTCCTCGCCCCCGAAGACCACGGTGGGCGTGCCCGCCGCGATGTACTTCATCGCCGCGTCGTAGATCGGCATCTGCTCGCCCGAGGGCTGCAGGAGCGTGACGCCGCCTTCCACGCGTGTGCCGTCGCCCCTGGCGGGAAGCATCAGGTTCTTGATGCGCACGTTGGCGAAGGTGCCGCGCATCATCACCTCGTGGTTGCCGCGGCGCGCGCCGTAGCTGTTGAAGTCGGCCTTCTGCACGCCGTTGGCGATGAGGTACTTGCCGGCGGGCGAGGTGTCCTTGATGGAGCCCGCGGGCGAGATGTGGTCGGTGGTGACCGAGTCGCCGAAGATCCCGAGGACCCGTGCGCCGTTCACGTCGGCCGCACGCCCCGCCGACATGCCGAAGTTCGTGAAGAAGGGCGGCTCGGCGATGTACGTGGACTTGGGCCAGTTGTAGACCTGTCCCGTTGCCGTGGGCACGTCGGCCCACATCGGGTTGTCCTTGGTGAAGTCGCCGTAGTTGCGGCCGAACACCACCGGATCGATCGCGTACTTGAGGAGCGCCTGGATCTCGGCGTTGGTCGGCCAGATGTCCCTCAGGTAAACGGGTCCGTCCTTGCCCTGGCCCAGCGGCTCGTTCACGAGGTCCCTCAATACCGTGCCGGCGATGGCATAGGCCACGACGAGCGGCGGCGAGGCGAGGAAGTTCGCCCGCAGGTTGGGGTGGATGCGGGCCTCGAAGTTGCGGTTGCCCGAGAGGACCGCGGCGCAGACGAGGTCGTTGTCCACGATCGCCTGGTCGATGGGCTCGGCGAGCGGCCCGGCGTTTCCGATGCAGGTCGTGCAGCCGTAGCCGGAGACATAGAAGTTGAGCTTCTCGAGGTAGGTGAGGAGCCCGGCGGCCTTCAGGTACTCGGTCACCACGCGCGATCCCGGCGCGAGCGAGGTCTTGATATGGGGCTTCACCGTGAGGCCCTTCTCGACCGCCTTCCTGGCAAGCAGCCCCGCTCCGATCAGCACGCTCGGGTTCGAGGTGTTGGTGCACGAGGTGATGGCGGCGATCATCACGTCGCCCGAGCCGATGTCCACGCCGTCCTTGGTCTTCACGCGCTTGGCCAGGTCCTCGGGCTTCTTCGCGAAGCCGTTCGTGGCGACGGGGAGCGAATAGAGCTCGGTGAACTTGGCCTTGAGGTTGCCCAGCTCGATGCGATCCTGGGGCCGCTTGGGACCGGCCACCGAGGGCCGCACGCTGTCGAGGTCCAGCTCGAGCACCTCGGTGTAGTCCACGTCGCCCACCTTCGGGATGCCGAACATCTCCTGCGCTTTCCAGTAGGCCTCGAGCGCGGCGACCGCGTCGGCGCTGCGGCCGGTGTTGCGGTAGTAGTCGATGGTCTTCGCGTCGACCGGGAAGAAGCCCATGGTCGCGCCGTACTCGGGCGCCATGTTGGCGAGGGTGGCGCGGTCGGGCACGGCGAGCGACTCGGTGCCCTCGCCGAAGAACTCGACGAACTTGCCGACGACCTTCGCCTTGCGAAGCATTTCCGTCACCGTGAGCACGATGTCGGTGGCGGTCACGCCCTCGCGCGCACGGCCCTTCAGGTGCACGCCGACCACGTCGGGAGTGAGGAAATAGACGGGCTGGCCCAGCATCCCGGCTTCCGCCTCGATGCCGCCCACGCCCCACGCGACCACGCCCAGGCCGTTGATCATGGTCGTGTGGCTGTCGGTGCCCACGAGCGTGTCGGGATAGTAGATGCCGTTCTTCTCGAAGACGCCGCGCGCGAGGTATTCGAGGTTCACCTGGTGCACGATGCCGATGCCGGGCGGGACCACCTTGAAGGTGTCGAACGCCTGCATGCCCCATTTCATGAACTGGTAGCGCTCGCGGTTCCTCGAGAACTCGAGCTTCATGTTGAGGTCGAGCACGTTGGGTGCGCCGTAGTGGTCGATCTGCACCGAGTGGTCCACCACGAGGTCCACGGGCGCGAGGGGCTCGATGATCTTCGGGTTCTTGCCGAGCTTGGCGGCGACGCTCCGCATGGCGGCCAGGTCGGCGAGCACCGGGATGCCCGTGAAGTCCTGGAGCAGGATGCGCGCGAGGACGAACGGGATCTCGTCGGTGCGCGAGCCCTGGGGCTCCCAGCCCGCGAGCTCCTTCACGTGCTCCTCGGTCACCTTCTTCCCGTCGACATTGCGCAGCACCGACTCGAGCACCACCCGGATCGAGACCGGGAGGCGCTTTACCTTCGGGAAGGTCTTCGCAAGCGCGGGCAACGAATACAGCTGGCCGGACTTGCCCGTGGAGGGGGTGAAGGGCTTGAAGGTACCGAAGGCGTTGTGGGGCATGGTCATTCCTTTGATCAGATCACCATCAGGTCGACGAACTCGTTCACGGGCGTCGCGTCCAGGCGCTTCGCGTCGAGGCAGAGCTCGAGGATGGCGGCGCGCTGCTTCTCGGGGAAGCGGCGCGCGAGGTTGGTCTTGAATTTCTCCACGAGGACCGGCATCCCGTCCTTGCGGCGGCGCTTGTGGCCGATGGGGTACTCGACCACGATCTCGGGAATCTTCGTCCCGTCCTTGAACTCCACCGTGAGCGCGTTGGCGATCGAGCGCTTCCTGGGGTCGTGGTAGTCCTTCGTGAACTGCTTGTCCTCGACGCACGTGATCTTGTCGCGCAGGTTGTCGATGCGCCGGTCCTTCGCCACGTCGTCCTCGTAATCCTCGGCCGTGAGGTGGCCGAAGAGGATCGGCACCGCCATCATGTACTGGATGCAGTGGTCGCGGTCGGCGGGGTTGTTGAGCGGGCCCTTCTTGTCGATGATGCGGATGCACGCCTCGTGCGTGCGCACCGTGATCTTCTTGATGTCCTCGGCGGTCTTGCCGCGCTTCAGGAGCTCCTCGTTCACCAGCATCGCGCCTTCCACGGCGGTCTGCGAGTGGAACTCGGCGGGGAACGAGATCTTGAAGAGCACGTGCTCCATCACGTAGCTGCCGTAGGGGCGCTGGAACTTGAAGGCGTTGCCCTTGAAGAGCACGTCGTAGAAGCCCCAGGTCTTCGCGGTGAGCACCGAGGGATAGCCCATCTCGCCGGTCTTCGCGATGAGGGCGAGGCGCACGGCGCGCGCGGTGGCGTCGCCCGCGGCCCAGCTCTTGCGCGAGCCGGTGTTGGGCGAGTGGCGGTAGGTGCGAAGCGACTGGCCGTCGACCCAGGCGAGCGAGACCGCGTTGATCAGCTCGTCGCGGTCCAGGCCCAGGAGACCCGCCACGACCGCGGTGGAGGCGACCTTCACCAGCACCACGTGATCGAGGCCCACCTTGTTGAAGCTGTTCTCCAGCGCGATCACGCCCTGGATCTCGTGGGCCTTGATCATGCCGGTGAGCACGTCGCGCATCGTGAGCGGCGCCTTGCCCGCGGCCACGTTGTTGCGCGAGATCCAGTCGGCGGCCATGAGGATGCCGCCCAGGTTGTCGGACGGGTGGCCCCACTCGGCGGCGAGCCACGTGTCGTTGAAGTCGAGCCAGCGGATCATGGCGCCCAGGCTGAAGGCGGCCTGCACGGGGTCCAGCTGGAACGAGGTGCCGGGGACCTTCGCGCCATTGGGCACGACCGTGCCGGGCACGATCGGGCCCAGGAGCTTGGTGCACGCGGGGAAGGAGAGCGCCTCGAAGCCGCAGCCCAGCGTGTCCATGAGGCAGTAGCGGGCGGTCTCGTAGGCGTCCCGGGACGCCACCTTGTACTTCTGGATGTAGTCGGCGATGTCGACCAGGACCTGGTCGGGATCGGGCCTTACGTTGCTGATATGCGCTGACACTTTGGTTTTTCTTTCCAGGGGCTAAGGCATTGACGCGGATGGACGCCGATGAAGCGCAGATGAACGCAGATAACCCCGACAAGAGTGTGAAGCCCGATGAAGGCGTCGGGGTGCCACCTTTCCCACGATTCCCGCCTGGAAGCCTTTTCCGCGGCAATCTGCGCTCTTGTCTGCGTCCATCTGCGTCTGCATTGGACTCACTTCCGCTTGGCGAGAGGGATGAATTCGAGGTTCTCCGGCCCGGTGTAGTTGGCCGAGGGACGGATGATCTTGCCGTCGATGCGCTGCTCGATCACGTGCGCGCTCCAGCCGGAGGTGCGCGAGATCACGAAGAGCGGCGTGAACATCGCCGTCGGCACGCCCATCATGTGGTACGAGGTGGCGCTGTACCAGTCGAGGTTGGGGAACATCTTCTTCTCGCGCCACATCACTTCCTCCACGCGCGCCGAGATGTCGAAGAGCTTCATGTTCTTCGCGTCCTGCGAGAGGCGCCGCGCGACTTCCTTGATGACCTGGTTGCGCGGGTCGGCGACCGTGTACACGGGGTGGCCGAAGCCGATGATGACCTGCTTCTCGGTCACACGCTTCACGATGTCGCGCTCGGCCTCGTCGGGATTGTCGTAGCGCCCGATGGTGTCGAAGGCGAACTCGTTGGCCCCGCCGTGCTTGGGCCCCTTGAGCGCGCCGATGGCGCCGGTGAGGGCCGAGTACATGTCCGAGCCCGTGCCTGCGATCACGCGCGCAGTGAACGTGGACGCGTTGAATTCGTGCTCGGCATAGAGGTTGAGCGAAGTATGCATCGCGCGCACCCAGAGCTCGGAAGGCTCCTTGCCGTGCAGCAGGTGCAGGAAGTGGCCGCCGATGGAATCGTCGTCGGTCTCCACGTCGATGCGCCGGCCCGAATGGGAGAAGTGGAACCAGTAGAGGAGCATCGAGCCGAAGCACGCCATGAGGCGGTCGGCGATGTCGCGCGCGGGTGCCAGCTTGTGCTCGTCGCCTTCGGGAAGCGTCGCACCGAGCGCCGAGCATGCCGTGCGCAGGACGTCCATCGGATGGGTCGAAGCCGGGATGCACTCGAGGATGTCCTGGACGTCGGCGGGAATGCCGCGCAGGGACCTCAGCTTCCGCTTGTACGCGGCCAGCTCGGCCAGGTTGGGAAGCTTGCCGTGCACCAGCAGGTACGC
>DATBEA010000102.1:0-3890 GCA_036276215.1 Usitatibacter sp. | reverse complement strand
CCTTCCTTCACGCCGGACGCGGAGCTCCTCGACGAGGTCACGTCGCTCGTGGAATGGCCCGCGGTGTACGTCGGCGGATTCGAGGCGCGGTTCCTCGAGGTGCCCCAGGAGTGCCTCGTGCTCACCATGCAGAAGAACCAGAAGTACTTCCCGCTGGTGGGCGCGGACGGCAAGCTCCTCGCGAAATTCCTGATCGTCTCCAACATGCGGCTCGACGACCCGGCCAACATCGTGCAGGGCAACGAGCGCGTCGTGCGCCCGCGCCTTGCCGACGCACGCTTCTTCTTCGAGACCGACAAGAAGACGAAGCTCGCCGAGCGCGTGCCGCAGCTGGGCTCGATCGTGTACCACAACAAGCTGGGCACGCAGCTCGAGCGCGTGGAGCGCCTTCGCAAGCTCGCGACCCGCATCCAGTCGATGCTGCCCCGCGGCGAGAAGGGCCGGCCCTACGCCGACCGCGCGGCGCTCCTTGCCAAGGCGGACCTCGTGACGCTCATGGTGGGCGAATTCCCCGAGCTCCAGGGCGTGATGGGCAAGTACTACGCCGAGGGCGACGGCGAGGAGCCGTCGGTCGTGCGCGCCATCGAGCAGCACTACCTGCCCCGTTTCTCCGGTGACGCGTTGCCGGTGGGCGACACGAGCATCGCGGTGGCGCTCGCCGACCGCCTGGACGCCATCGTGGGCATGTTCTCCATCGGCGTCGTCCCCACGGGCGACAAGGATCCTTTCGGGCTGCGGCGCGCGGCCCTGGGCGTCGCGCGGATCCTCATGGAGAGCTCGCCCACGCTCGCGATCGAGGTGAAGCCCCTCCTCAAGGCGGCCGCCGACGTGCTCAAGATCCCGCCCGACAAGGTCGACGCGGTTCTCGCCTCGGCGCACGAGTTCGTGCGCGAGCGCGTGGCGAACCTCATGCGCGAGCGCGGCTTCACCGCGAAGGAAGTGGCCGCGGTGATGGAGATCGACAGCGCCGAGTCGAAACCCGACCGGCTGGACCTCCTGCCGCGCAAGCTCGAGGCGGTGCGCGAGTTCGAGAAGCTTCCCGAGTCCGTGAGCCTCGCCGCGGCCAACAAGCGCATCGCCAACATCCTCAAGCAGGCGCACGAGAAGGGCGAGACGCCGGGCTTCGTGGACCACGACATCTTCGCCGAGCAGGCCGAGCGCGACCTCTACCACGCGCTGAAGCAGGCCTCGCACAAGGCCGCTCCCCAGTTCGAGAAGGGCAACTACACCGAGTACCTGAAGAGCTTCTCGGTGCTGAAGGCGCCGGTCGATGCGTTCTTCGAGAAGGTGATGGTGATGGTCGAGGACGCCGCCGTGCGCAGGAAGCGCCTGAACCTGCTCTTCGAGCTGGAATTCGAGATGAACCGCGTGGCGGACATCTCCAAACTGGCGTGATGAAGCATGCCTTCGGCGGTTGGATCCCGGCCTTCGCGAGGATGACGGCGTGAAGCTCGCCATCCTCGACCGCGACGGCGTGATCAACTTCGACAGCGACCAGTTCATCAAGTCGCCGGGGGAGTGGCGCCCCATTCCCGGCTCGATCGAGGCGATCGCGCGCATGAACCAGGGCGGCTACCGCGTGGCGGTGGCGACGAACCAGTCGGGGATCGGGCGGGGCCTTTTCGACATGGCGACCTTCAACGCCATCAACGACAAGATGATGGAGATGGTCTTCCGGCAGGGCGGGCGCATCGACGCGCTCTTCTTCTGCCCGCACACGGCCGCCGAGGAGTGCAACTGCAGGAAGCCGCGCACCGGCATGCTCGAGGAGATCGCGACGCGCTTCCACACGGACCTGAAGGGCGTGCCCTTCGTGGGCGACGCGCTGAAGGACGTGCAGGCCGCCGAAGCGGTAGGCGCGCAGCCCATCCTCGTGCTCACCGGCAAGGGCCGCATCACGCAGGAGCAGGGCGGGATGCCGAAGAAGACGCTCGTCTTCGACGACCTCGCCGACGCGGCGCGCCACCTCATCACCCACGCGTGACCACGTTTCGCTCCGCGCTTTTCCTGGCGCTGGCACTCCTCGTCACGGCGCCCTTCGGGATCCTCGTCCCGCTCTCCCGCGTCGTGGGCAAGCGCATGCCCTTCCGGGTCGCACGGCTCTACGCCCGGGTCATGGTGTGGTGCGCGCGCGCCGCCCTCGGCATCGGCTACGAGGTTCACGGCTGGGAGCATCTGCCGAAGTCGCCCGTCGTCATCATGTCCAAGCACCAGTCGGCGTGGGAGACGCTCTTCATCGAGGCATTCTTCCCGGACCAATGCTGGATCGTGAAGAAGGAGCTCCTCTGGCTGCCCTTCGTGGGCTGGGGGCTCATGGCGATCCGCGCCATCGCGATCGACCGCTCGAGCGGGCGCACGGCCCGCGACCAGATCGTGGAGCAGGGCGCCGAGCGCATGAAGGAAGGCCTCTGGGTCACGATCTTTCCCGAGGGCACGCGCGTGGCGCCCGGCAGGCGCGGGCGCTACGGGGTCGGGGGGGCGCTCCTCGCCACCCGCGCCGGGGCGCCCATCCTGCCGATCGCGCACAACGCGGGCGATTTCTGGGGGCGGTACTCCTTCAAGAAGAAGCCGGGCATCGTGAAGGTCGTGATCGGGCCCCTCGTTCTCACGGAAGGGCGCGAGGCGTCCGACGTGAACCGCGAGGTCGAGGAGTGGATCGAAGCCCAGATGCGCATCATTTCGCTCACCCCTTATGCCGACGCGTGAGCTCGTTTCCAGCGACGCACGCCGGCTCGCGCTCTCGGGAAGCGAGGTGGACTACGTCCTCGTGCGCCGCCGCGGGCGCCGGGGCGTGGGGCTCAAGGTGGACGAGGAGGGCCTCACCGTGAGCGCGCCGGCCACCATGCCGCTTTCCCGCATCGAGGCGCTCGCGCGCGAGAGCGAGCCTTGGATTCTCAGGAAGATCGCGGAATGGAGCACGCGCAAGGTAACGCCCGCGCGATTCGTCGAAGGCGAGCGGCTACAATTCCTGGGGGGCGGCCTGGAGCTGCGCCTGGCGACCGGAGGCCGACCGCGCGTGGAGCGCCGCGACGCGCTCCTCTGGGTGGTCTCGCGCGAATCGCAGGCCGAGGAGATTCGCCGCGCCGTCGTGCGCTGGTACAAGAGAAGCGCGAAGGAATACCTCGGCGAGCGCATGCGCGCGCTCTCCCAGGCGGCGCGGCTCGCACCGCCCACGCTCGTGATCTCGTCGGCGCTCGCGCGCTGGGGCAGCTGCAACACGCGCCGCGAGGTGCGTCTCGCGTGGCGCCTGGTGAAGGCCCCGGCGGACCTGGTGGATTACGTGATCTGCCACGAGCTCGCGCACCTTCGACACATGAACCACTCGGCCGCGTTCTGGGCGGAAGTCGAGCGGCAATGCCCCGACTACCGGCAGCGGCGCGCGCGCCTCTACGCGACCGACCATCTCTACCGGACTTTCTGAGGGGACTCGAATGAGACTGCTGCACACGATGCTGAGAGTGGGCGACCTGGACCGCTCGATCGCGTTCTATACCGAGGTGCTGGGCATGAAGCTCCTGCGCCGCAAGGACTACCCCGACGGCAAGTTCACGCTCGCCTTCGTGGGCTATGCCGACGAGGGCGAGCAGGCGGTGATCGAGCTCACGCACAACTGGGAGACGAAGTCCTACGACCTCGGCAACGGGTTCGGCCACATCGCGCTCGCGTTTCCCGACGTCTACAAGGCGTGCGACGCGGTGAAGTCCCAGGGCGGCAAGGTCACGCGCGAGCCGGGACCCATGAAGTTCGGCGGCAGCGTGATCGCCTTCGTCGAGGACCCCGACGGCTACAAGATCGAGCTGATCGAGCGGAAATAAGTCGGCGGCGGACCTTCCCGGTCCGCGTGACCCCGGTCGGCGTGGCATTGGTGGGCAGCGGACCAGAAGGTCGGC
>DATBEA010000101.1:0-2367 GCA_036276215.1 Usitatibacter sp. | reverse complement strand
CTGGAGGGGCAGGAGCTGAAGGACATGATCGCCTCGGGCAACATCCCGCCCGCCGACGTGGTGGTGGACATCATCTCGCAGGTGGCCGACGGGCTTTCCTTCGCGCACCAGCAGGACATCGTGCACCGCGACGTGAAGCCGTCGAACATCATGGTGATGAAGAACTCGCTCGCGAAGATCACCGACTTCGGCATCGCGCGGCTCCCCAATTCGGCGGTGAAGACGATGACGGGACTCATCCTGGGCTCGCCGCGCTACATGTCGCCGGAGCAGGTGATCGGCAAGGCGATCGACGCGCGCTCGGATATCTTCTCGCTCGGCGTCGTGCTCTACGAAGCGCTCACCGGCGTCGCGCCCTTCGACGGCGACAACGTGAACGCCATCATGTACGCGACGGTGAACACCACGCCGCCGCCGCCCTCGGCCCACAGCCGCATCGTGCCGCCGATGCTCGACCTCATCGTCGCCAAGGCGATGGCGAAGCTCCTGGAAGATCGCTACCAGTCGGTGAAGGAGCTCGCCGACGACCTTCGCGAAGTGCGCCGGCAGATGGACCATTCGAAGCCCGCCGCGGCGCTGAAGGCCATGACCGCCCCGCCCTCCTCGCGCCCCATCGTGAAGGAAGCGGTGGACACGGACACGATGCCGCTCGGCCCGCCGAAATCCGGCGACGAGGAAGCCAAGGCCATCCCGCTCGCCAAGTCCTTCGACTCGTTCGACGCGACGCTGCGCCTCGCGGCGATGACCGACCAGACCGAGGACTTCAGGGAATACATCAGCGAGACGCAGAAGATGCGCGCGTACCGGGGCAAGATCGAGCCCGGCTCGCCGCTGGCCCCCAAGACGGCGCCCCCGCAGCCCAAGGCCCCGGAGCCCGCGAAGGCGAAGCCCAAGCCCGCACCCGCTCCTGCGCCCAAGCCCGCCGCACCCCCTCCCCGACCGCAGGCCGCACCCAGCTTCAATACCCCGGCGCTCGGCGCCGACAACTCCTCGGCCGCCAACCTCTTCGTGGTCGCCGCGATCGTGGTCCTCTCGATCGCCGCCATCGGGCTCATCGCCGCCCTGCTGATGAAGTAAGGGTCACCCCCGCGTAGGCGGGGGCCCAACCGGAACCGCGCGAGCGCCAAGGTTGGATTCCCGCCTCCGCGGGAATGACGGCTACTTCAGGTAGTCCACCGCCTCCACCAACCTCTCCACCGCGACGATCTCCAACCCCGGAATCGCCTGCTTGGGCTTGTTCGCGGCGGGGATGATGGCGTGGGTGAAGCCCAGCTTGGCCGCCTCCCTGAGGCGCTCCTGGCCGCGCTGGACGGGCCTTACCTCGCCGGCGAGGCCGACCTCCCCGAAGACCACATGCTTGGCGGGCAATGCCCGGTTGCGAAGGCTCGAGACCACGGCGAGCGTCACGGCCAGGTCCGCGCCCGGCTCGGCGATGCGCACGCCACCCACGGCGTTCAGGAACACGTCCTGGTCGAAGCAGGCGATCCCGGCGTGGCGATGGAGCACCGCGAGCAGCATCGCGAGGCGATTCAGCTCCAGGCCCACCGTAAGGCGCTTGGGCGCGCCGCCATGCGCTTCGTCCACCAGCGCCTGCAGCTCGACCAGCAGCGGCCGCGTGCCCTCCTGGGTGACCATCACGCACGAGCCCGCCACGCCGGAATGGTGCTGCGAGAGGAAGAGCGCCGAGGGGTTCGTCACCTCGCGAAGCCCCTTCTCCGTCATCGCGAAGACGCCGATCTCGTTCACCGCGCCGTAGCGGTTCTTGAACGCGCGGATCAGGCGAAAGCTCGTGTGGGTCTCGCCCTCGAAGTAGAGGACGGTGTCCACCATGTGCTCGAGCACGCGCGGGCCGGCAAGGGCGCCTTCCTTGGTGACGTGCCCCACGAAGACGATCGCGGTGCCCACCTGCTTGGCGAGCCTCGTCAGCTGCGCAGCGCATTCACGCACCTGCGCGACCGACCCCGGCGCCGAGGTGAGCGCGCTCGAGTAAAGCGTCTGGATGGAGTCGATGACCGCCACCTGCGGCTTCGTGGCGGTCAGCGTCGCCTGGATCTTCTCCAGCTCGATTTCCGCGAAGATCCGCACCTTGGAGGCATTCACGCCGAGGCGCCGCGCCCGAAGCGCCACCTGCTGCGTCGATTCCTCGCCCGTCACGTAGAGCACCGGCCCCTGCTCGGCGAGGCGCGCCGCGGCCTGGAGGAGCAGCGTCGATTTCCCGATGCCCGGGTCGCCACCAATCAGCACCACGCCACCTTCCACGAGGCCACCGCCCAGCACCCGGTCGAACTCGCCGATGAGGGTCGGAAGCCGCGCGAAGTCCTCCGCCTGGACCTCGCCCAGCGTGATCACCTCGCTCGCCATGCCCGC
>DATBEA010000100.1:0-6907 GCA_036276215.1 Usitatibacter sp. | reverse complement strand
CGGCTTACCCAGTCGATCGTGTTCTTGAGCAGCGACGACACCGAGCTGTTGTTCTCGGGCGAGGCGATGATGAGCGCGTCGTGCTCGAGGAAGAGGCGGCGGAGCCGGCGCCCGCTCTCCGGCACGCCATGCTCCGCCTCCAGGTCGCCGTCGTAGATCGGCATCGGGAACTCGCGCAGGTCGATGTACGTGACCTCGCCGCCCGCTTCCCGCGCGTGGCGCTCGGCGATGCGCGCGAGCTTCTTGTTGAAGGAGTCCGTCCGCGAGCTTCCCGCGAACACCAGCACCCTCGCCGCCAAGTCAGTCCTCCGTGAGCGATCCCATGCGCCCGGTGCGATAGGCGACCTCGGCCGCGCGCACCTGCTCGACGCTGTTCATCACGAAGGGCCCGTGGAAGACGAGCGGGCCCTCGGCCGGCGCCCCTCCCAGGAGGAGCACCTCGAGCGGCGCCGTGCCCGCGTTCTCCACGCGTACCTCGCCCTCGCCGGAGAGCACGGCCAGGTTCCCCGCGCCCGCGGGCGTCCCGGCGATGCGCGCCTCGCCCGAGATCACGTAAGCCCCCGCTTCGAAGCCATCGCGCAGCTGCGCCTCGAACGTCGCGCCCGGGGCGACCGTGGCGTGCCAGAGGAAGGTCGGCATGAGCGTCTGCGCCGGGCCCGCCGTGCCGCGGTACTCGCCGGCGATCACGCGCACGCGCACGCCCTTCGCCTCGACCGCGGGAATCGCGGCCGCGTCGATGCGCTGGTAGCGGGGCGCCATGGTCTTCATGAGCCGCGGAAGCGAGGTCCAGAGCTGGATGCCGTGCATCGTGAGCTCGGCTTCGTTTTCCGCGAGCGGGTGCTCGGCATGGATGATGCCGCCCCCGGCGGTCATCCATTGCACGCCGCCCGCGCTCACGACCCCGGTGTGCCCCGCCGAATCGCGGTGCTCGTTGCGCCCCGACAGGAGATACGTGACGGTCTCGATGCCCGCGTGCGGATGCGCGCCAACCCCGTCCTCACCGGGCTTCACGCGCATCGGACCGAAGTGGTCGAGGAAGACCCAGGGGCCCACCGAATGGCGCTCGCGGAAGGGAAGCGCGCGCTTCACGGTGAACGTTCCCACGGGCGCCACCTGCGCCACCGACAGGTGGGCGACCGGGCGGACGGCGGTGCCGTCGAGGACCGTGGCGTTCATGCCTTGTCCACGCTGTAGCGGCCCGGGCCGAACGCGAACACCATCAGCATGCCGCCGGCGATCGAGACGTTCTTCCAGAAGTTGATCTGCTGGAATTGCTTCATCGCCGCGTCCGCGTTCCAGTAGTCGTGGAAGAAGATGCCCGCGGCGAGCGTGAAGATCGCGAGCACGAGGCCCGCCCAGCGCGCCTTGAACCCGATGAGGAGCAGCGTGCCGGCGCCCAGCTCGCAGAGGATCGCGATGATGGCGCCGACCTGGGGCAGCGGCAGGTGCTTGGAAGCGATGTAGCCCACGGTCCCCTCGAAGCCGGTCACCTTGCCGAAGCCCGACGTGATGAACATGAGGGCGAGCAGGATGCGGCCGATGAGCGCGGCGGTGTTCTGGGTATTCGTGTTCATTGCGTATTCTCCTTTTTGGTTGTTCACGCGGGAAGGTCGAAGACGAGCACCTCGGCGTCCTGGGCCTTCTCCAGGCGCAGCCGGTTTTCATTTCCATCAAGCTTCATGGCATCGCCCGCGGCGAGCGCCTGGCCGTTCGCGGTGACCTCGCCGCGCACCACGTGCGCGTACACGAGACGCCCCGGCGCCGGCTGGAAGTCGACGGCGTCGGCTGCGTCGAGGACCGTCGCGTACAGGTCGGCATCCTGGTGCAGGCGCACCGACCCGTCGCGGGCGTCGCGCGAGGCGATGAGCCGGAGCTTGCCGCGCTTGGACGCGTCGTCGAAGCGCTTCTCCTCGTAGCTCGGCGCCACGTTGCGCTCGGCGGGCTCGATCCAGATCTGCAGGAAGTGCACGAGATCCTTGTCGGAGGCGTTGTACTCGCTGTGGCGAACGCCCGTGCCCGCGCTCATGCGCTGCACGTCGCCGGGACGGATCACCGACCCGTTGCCCATCGAATCCTTGTGCGCGAGGCCGCCCTCGAGCACGTAGCTGATGATCTCCATGTCGCGGTGGGCGTGGGTGCCGAAGCCCTGTCCCGGCTGCACGCGATCCTCGTTGATCACGCGCAGCGGCCCGAAGCCCATGTGCGCCGGGTCGTGGTAGTCCGCGAAGGAAAATGTGTGGAACGACTTGAGCCAGCCGTGCTCTGCGAGGCCCCGTTCTGCGCTGCGGCGGATTTCCATGAATGTGCTCCTTCTACATATGTTCTGAACGATGAAGCGTATGATGCGCCTGATAATTTCGATTAAAAGCGAAATCTTTAGCTCAGGTCATTCGAAATATCCGAACGATGCGACTCTCGCTGGAATCCCTGCAAGTGCTTGATGCGATTGATAGAAAGGGGTCCTTTGCCGCCGCGGCCGAGGACCTGAGCCGCGTGCCGTCAGCGATCACTTACTCCATTCGACAATTGGAGGAGTCGCTGGGCGTGGACGTCTTCGACCGCAGCGGCCACCGCGCCGTGTTGACCCAGGCGGGACGCGAGCTGCTCTCCGAGGGGCGAAAGCTCCTTCAAGCTGCCGCGGACATCGAGTGCCGCGTCCAGCAGGTCGCCAAGGGCTGGGAGAGCGAGCTGCGCATCGCGGTCGACACGGTCGTCTCCCTGGACCAGCTCTACGCCATCGCCTCGGAGTTCTACGAGCAGCGCACGGGAACGCGCCTTCGCATCTCGCACGAGGTGCTGGCCGGCACGTGGGACGCGCTCGCTTCGGGACGCGCGGACCTCGCGATCGGCGTCTCGGGCGATCCGCCCGCCGGGCGCAGCTTCGCCACACGCCCGCTGGGGCGGGTGGACACGGTCTTCGCCGTGGCGCCTTTCCATCCGATCGCGAAGGAAGCCACGCCGCTCACCGACGCCACGATCCTCAAGCACCGCGGCGTGAGCGTCGCCGACACATCGCGCCTGCTGCCTCCGCGCACGCTGGGGCTGCTCTCGGGCCAGGACACCCTCTCGGTTCCCTCCATGGACGCGAAGGTCGCGGCGCAAGTGGCGGGGCTCGGCGTGGGCTTCCTGCCGCGCTGGATCGCCGAGCGCGAGGCGCTCGCGGGGACGCTGCGCATCCTTCCGGTCGAAAGCCCGCGCCCGCCGGTAGACGGCCTCATCGCATGGCGGCCGGGACAGGAAGGCCGCGCGCTCAAGTGGTTCGCGGGGCGCCTCGAGGATCCGCTGGTCGCGGCAGGACTGCTCTCTTGAAAGGCGCGAGCCACGAGGCGCGAGGCGCGGGATGAAGGCCCCTTACGTCGGGAGATTTGCGCCCTCGCCGACGGGGCCGCTGCATTTCGGCTCGCTGGTGGCCGCCACCGCGAGCTGGCTGGACGCACGCGCGAAGGGCGGCCAGTGGCTGGTGCGCATCGAGGACGTGGACGAAACGCGCACGGTGCCCGGGGCCGATGCCGAGATCCTCGAGCAGCTCGAGGCCTTCGGCCTGGACCACGACGGCGAGATCGTATGGCAAAGCCGTCGCAAGCCCCTCTACGAGGAAGCGCTCCAGCGCCTGTCGCGCGATGGGCTCGTCTACCGGTGCCGCTGCTCGCGCCGCGAGATCGCCGATTCGGCCGCGGCCGGCCCCGACGGCATCGTGTATCCCGGCACGTGCCGCGCGGCCGGGCTCGATGCGGCCACCCAGGGCGCCGACCGCCTGCGAGTCGCCGGCGAAGCGATCACGTTCATGGACCGCGTGCAGGGCGAGATCACGCAGGACGTCGCGCGCGACATCGGCGACTTCGTGCTGAAGCGGCGCGACGGCCTTCACGCGTACCAGCTCGCGGTCGTCGTGGACGACGCGCTGCAGGGCGTGACCGACGTCGTGCGCGGGGCGGACCTCCTGCAATCGACGCCGCGGCAGATCCTGCTGCAACGCCGGCTCGGGCTTCCCACGCCTCGCTACCTGCACTTCCCGGTCGCCACCGACGAGCGCGGCGAGAAGCTCTCCAAGCAGCACCTGGCCGAGCCCGCGGATGCGCGACACGCGGCCGAGCTCCTCGATGAAGCGCTGGAATTCCTGGGCCAGCCCCGCGTGGCATCGCGCGATCCCGCAAGGCTCCTCGCCTCCGCGCGCCGGGCCTGGGATCCCTCGAAAATCCCGGCCGTCACCGCCCGCGTGGCGGCAAGCTAGAAGCCGATCGCGCAGCCGTCCTTGCGGTGGTCGGACGCGGCGCAGTAGCCGTCGTCCAGGCGGTGGATGAGCTGCGCGCCGCCGAACCCGAACATGGGCACGTCGGCGCCGACGATGCGGTGGCCGCGGCGCGTGAGCTCCTCGAGCACCGTGGCGGGGAAGCGATCCTCGAAGCTCACCGAGTAGTCGGTGTTCACGATCCAGCGCGGCGCGTCGCTGCACGCCTGCGGGTTCTGCCCGTAGTCCACGAGCCGCGTCACCATCTGCACGTGGCCCTGCGCCTGCATGTTGCCGCCCATCACGCCGAAGCTCATCACCGGCTGGCCGTTGCGCGTGAGGAACCCCGGGATGATCGTGTTGAACGGGCGCTTGGACGGCCCGGCCTGGTTGGCGTGGCCTCGCTCGAGGGAAAAACCGTGCGCGCGGTTGTTGAGCGAGATGCCGGTGCCGGGCACGACCACGCCGGAGCCGAAGCCCTGGTAGTTCGACTGGATGAAGGACAGCATCATGCCCTTCTCGTCGGCCGCGGTGAGGTACACGGTGCTGCCGCCCTGCTGGAACCCGGTGGCCGGCACCTGCGCGCGCTTCATGTCGATCGCCTTGGCGCGCTGGGCGAGGTAGCCGTCGTCGAGCATCTGCAGGTTCGTCACGCGCGAGTGCGCCGGGTCGCTCACGTGCGCCCAGGTGTCCGCGAGCGCGAGCTTCATCGCCTCGATCTGCAGGTGCAGGCTGTCGGCCGAATCCGCGGGATGCGAGGCGAGGTCGTGGTGGCGCAGCAGGCCCAGGGCGATGAGCGCGGCGATCCCCTGGCCGCTGGGCGGCATCTCGTGCAGGTGGTAGCCGCGATACTCGATCGCGATGGGATCGGTCCAGTCGGCCTTGTGCGCGGCGAGGTCGGCCTCGGTCATGGCGCCCTCGTCGGAGCGGCTCGCGAGCGCGATGCGCTCGGCGATCGGCCCGCGGTAGAAGCTCTCGGCCCGCGTCGATGCGATGTCCTCGAGGGCCTCGGCCTGCTGCGGGCAGTAGAAGCGCTCGCCGGGATAGGGTGCGCGGTCCTTCGGCAGGAACGTCCAGCAGAATTCCGAGAACGCCTTGTAGTTCGGGGCCTGGCGCGCCCAGCTGATCGCCGTGATGGGCGAGACCATGTAGCTTTCGCGCGCATACCGGATGCCGTACTCGAAGAGGTCCTCGAAGGGCAGCTTTCCGTAGCGCTTGGAGAGCGCGATCCACGCCGAGGGCGCGCCGGGGACGGTGGCCGCGTCCCAGCCGCGCTGCGGCATCTCCTTCATTCCCGCGAAGCGTTCCGGCGTCCAGCTCCCGGGCGAGCGGCCGGCCGCGTCCAGGCCCACCAGGCGCTGGCCGTCCCAGAGGATCGCGAAGACGTCCGAGCCGATGCCGTTGGACGTGGGCTCGACCACGGTGAGGGTGATCGCGGCGGCGAGCCCCGCGTCGACGGCGTTGCCGCCCTTGGCCAGCATGGCGAGCCCGGCCTGCGCGGCGAGCGGCTGCGATGTCGCGACGACATTCTTCGCGAGCACCGGCATGCGTTGCGAGGTGTAGGGAAAATCCCAGGAGAACATGCGTGCCGTCGAGGGGGAATCGAACCGCGCCAATGGTAGCATCGGGCCGGAGGCGAACCATGACCCTGGAAATATCAGCGCTTGTCTTCGACGCGTACGGCACGCTCTTCGACGTGCACTCCGTCACGCGGCGCGCGGAAGCGCTTTTCCCGGGCCAGGGTGCGGCGATCTCGGCCGCGTGGCGCGCGAAGCAGCTCGAGTACACGTGGCTTCGCACGCTCATGGGCCGCTACGAGGACTTCAGCCGCGTGACCGCCTCCTCGCTCGAATGGACCTTCGAGCACCTGGGCCTGGAGGCGGACGAGAAGGCGCGCCGCGAGCTCGCCGACGAGTACCGCAGGCTCGCCATGTTTCCCGAGGTGCCCGCGGCGCTGGAGCGCCTGGCCGCGCGCCGCCCGCTCGCGATCCTTTCCAACGGCCACCCGGACATGCTGAACGCCGTGGTCGAGCACAACGGCCTCGTGGACCGGTTCCGCGGCGGGGTGCTCTCGGTGCACGCCGCCAAGCGCTTCAAGCCCGAGCCCGCCGTCTACCGCATCGCCGAGGAGGCGCTGGGCGTCACGCGGTCGATGATGGGTTTCGTGTCCTCGAACGGATGGGACGCGGCGGGCGCCAAGTCATTCGGCTTCCGCGCGTTCTGGGTGAACCGCGCGGGCGCGCCCGTCGAGCGCCTGGGCGTTCGCCCCGACGCGATCGTGGCGAACCTGGGGGAGCTGGCGGAGCTTTTCGCCGGCTAGGCGCGGCTTCCCGGCGACGATTACTTCACGAGGCCCAGGAGGCGCGCCGAGGCGACGTACGCCTTCTTCCGGTCCTCGATGAACGCGGGCATCTTCTCGTAGGGGACGTCGATCAGCTCGATCCCCTGGTCGGCCATGTTGCGGCGGAACTCGGGGTCCTGGTTGATCTCCTCGAAGATGTCGGAGAGGTGTTTGCGCAGCGCCTCGGGCGTGGACTTGGGAACGCCGATGCCGCGATAGCCGCCGTCGACCCAGTCGATGCCCAGCTCGCGGAAGGTCGGCGCGTCGGGAAGGTAGGACAGGCGCTGCGGCGTCGCCACCGCGAGCACGCGCGTCTTGCCCTTCTGCGCGACCGCGAG
>DATBEA010000099.1:0-15332 GCA_036276215.1 Usitatibacter sp. | reverse complement strand
AAGGCCGGCGAACGCGACGAAGGCGCCCCAACCCACCGCCATGGCAAGCGCCGCGGCGACCGCGACCCACTGCAGGGGCCGAAGCGAGCGCATCGCGGGCAACGGGGTCATGATCGCGGCCATGGCCTAGGCCCCCGAGGCGCCGGCAAGGCGCGTGGCGGCGGGCGTGGGCACCGCCGAGAGAAGCGTGGCGACGAACCGTTGCTGCTCGGCGTAAGCCGTGCCCGCGTCGGGCGAAAGGCTCGAGACGCGCACCAGCATCCCGTCGGGCACTACGCCGTGCAGGCCCGATCGCAGCTGCATGCCGAAGCGCTCGATGCGCCCGCGCACCACGCGATCGCCCATCGTGAACCAGTAGGTGACGGGCTCGCTGCGCTCGCCCTGCACCGCGAGCATGCGCGTCACGGGGATGTCGCGGCCGGCGGCTTCGAGCGTGCCCTGCGAAAGGCCCGACACCTCGAAGCCCTGGGCGCGGTAGCAGACCTCCTGGCGATGCGCCTTCAGCGCGTCGCTCTGGTCGCCGCCATAGGCGATGGCGAGCATCATCCGCTCGCCGTCGGGATTCACGTAGGTTCGCGTGAGCGTGGCGCCGTAGATGCGGTCGAGCTTCGCCTGCACTTCCTCGCTGGGCGCCACGGGCACCATGCTCGAATCGATGGACCAGTCGCCGAAGGACGCCGGCACCAGGCTTTCGAGGTCTGGGGCGGCGCCTTCGGCGCGAACCGGTTTCAGGAGCGGGGCCGCGACGGCGGCGCCCGACATGAGGAGGACCGCGGCGAGCGCCGCGAGCCCGGACGGCGCGCCCGTGCGCGGCGCTGCCACGTGCGCGGCCCCGGCGGCGGGGCGCGCGAAGAATCGATCGAGGAACATGACGAGTGCCAGCGCCACCACGAACACCATGAGGCCCGCCGCGACGTGCACGGGACCGGCGGCGGCGGCGTCGCCGAAGTGGTGCGCCACCAGCACGAGGAGCGCCGCGCGCAGGATGTTGGAGACGATCGCGATGGGCACCACGGCCGCGAGCAGCACCGCGATCCGCGCCCGCGTGGAGGGACCCGTCACATGCAGATAGACGAGGGTGAGCGCCGCGAGGCCGTAGAGCGAGTTCATTCCCGAGCACGCGTCGGCCACCAGCATCTGCTGGCCGCCGATGGAGAGCACCACGCCGGAGCGTTCGATGGGGTAACCCAGGCCCGAGAGCAGCACCTGCACCGCCGCGGAGACGAGCTCCTTCAGCGGCGTGGCGATCGCCTCCAGCACGAAGCCCGGGAGCGGCACGAGGAAGAGGAGGAAAAGCAGCGGGAATGCGAGCGCGCGAAGCGCCGGCACGCCCGCCACCATCAGGACCGCGCCCGCGATGACCGGCAGGTGCGAGGCCACCGCGAAGAGCGGCAGCCCGAGCGCGCGGCCCACGACATAAAGGAAGAGCCCGGCGGCGAGCAGGAGGCCGCCCGCGAGGATCCTGGGCCGGCCGGGAAGCGCCAGCGCGCCGCGCGCGCGCCATGCGAGCCATGCCAGCATCCCCAGGATGAGCGGCCCATGCGCGTACTCGTCGTCGCGCCAGAGCGTGCGCGCGAGGTCGAGGTAGACGGGAACGTAGAGCGCGGCAAGGCCCACCGCCACGGCGAGCCACGCGAAGCGGCGCGCGTTGCCGGCGTCGGGGAGGCTGCGCTCACCGATGACCGTCGACATGGGTAGCTTCCCGGTGCTAGTACGCGTTGAGGGTGGTGCCGACGACGCGCGCACCGGTGCCCGCGAGCTCCTTGGCCACCTTCGAGATGGCCGTGACGGGCGTGTGGTCCTTGCGCACCACCACCAACGCGTCGCCGGCGCGGTACGCGATGCTCTGGGCGTCGGCGTACTTGCGGGCGGGCGGCGTGTCGATGATCACCACGTCGTAGAGCGACTGCATGTCCTTCATGAGCGCGCTGAAGGCCGGGCGCGAGAGGAGCTCCTGCGGGTTGGGCGGGAGCGGTCCGGCGGGCAGCACCGACAGGCGGTTGAGGCCATGGATCGGGAAGGCGGCCTTGTGGTCCGCGCGGCCGGCGAGGAGCGTCGAGAGCCCATGGCCCGGCGGGAGCCCGAAGATCTGGTGCTGGCGCGGGGCGCGAAGGTCCGCGTCCACGAGGAGCGTGCGCGCGCCCAACTGCGAGAACACCACCGCCAGGTTCGCGGCGAGGTAGCTGCGGCCTTCGCCCGAGTCCGGGCTCGCGATCACGAGCGCGTTGCGCCCGGCCTGCGGGTTGTACCAGCGGATGAGCAGCTGCGTGCGCAGCGCGCGCAGCTCCTCGGTGCGCGGATGGAACGGCGCGAAGGCCGCCACGAGCTCGGTCGAGGGCTGCGCGCCCTTCGCCTGCATGTCCTGCACCAGGTGCGGAAAGTCGTATTGCTTGGCGAGCGCGAAGCGCACGTCGTTGTTCGTGATGTAGCCCAGCCGGACGGCGGCTTCCCCGAAGCGCAGCCCCTGGGAGCGCTGCAGCTCGAGCACGCCCTCGACCTCGGAGGCCGTGAGCTTGCCGTCCTCGACGAGGATCGCGCCGATCAAACGCTCGGAGCGGATGACCGCGGGGCGCTGCGCTTCGAAGGGAACGACGTTTTCCTGGATGCTCATTTCGGGTTTCCTCAAGCGGGACTGGGAAGGGCCTTCGGCTCGTCGGAGCCCAGCAGGCGCGAGGGCTGCCAGGTGCGCAGCGTGCCGAGCAGCGGCACGTCCATGCCGAGCATGACGGCGTCGAGGTCCGGATCCGAGCGCACGCGCCGGTCGAGGATCTCGAGGAGGAACACGGCGGCGAGGCCCAGGATCGTGCCGACGAAGAAGCCGAGCGCGATGTTGAGCGGCACCTTCGGGCGCGAGGCATACGTGGGCTCGGCGGCCGGGTCGAGGATCGTCACGTTGGTCTGGCGCGCGCCGCTCTCCACCTTGTTCACGTACTGGCGCGCGAGCGCGGCCTCGTAGGCCTTCTGCGCCGTGTCCACGTCGCGCTGCAGGATGAACGCGGCGTTGCGGGCGTCGCGCAGGTCCTCGACCTTCTTGCGCTGGGCGGCGAGGTCGGCCTTGATCGCCGTGTCGCGCGCGCGGTTGCGGGCATAGCCGCTGCCCACGCTCGCGATGACGCGGTGGGTTTCCTGGCTCACGCGATCGCGCAGCGCCTGCACCTCGGCTTGCTGCTGGATGTAATCGGGGTGGTTCGGCCCCAGGCGCGTGGCCATCTCGTGCAGCTTGGCTTCCGCGCCGAGGAGCTGGCCCTTGAGGGTGGACACGAGCGGATTCGCGACGACCTCGGGCGTGGCGTCGCCGCCGGTGCTCGCGCCATAGGTGGCCTCGGTGGCGCGCAGCGATTCGGCCGCGAGCTGGTTCAGGCGGGCGGTCTCGACGTCCAGGTGCTCGTCGTTGGCGAGGATGCCCTTCTCGCGCTGGAACGCCGCGAGCTTGCCTTGCGCGTCCTCGAATTCCCGGCGCAGCGACTTCAGCTGCCCGTCGAACCACACGGCGGCGTCGCGGGTGGGCTCCACGCGCAGGTTGAGCGTGGTGTCCACGTACGCCTTGGCGAACGCGTTGGCGACCATCGCCGCGAACTTCGCGTCGTTGGCCGAGTAGGTGACGGCGATGACGCTGCTCTGCGAGACGTCGACCTTGAGCTTGGTGAGCAGGCCCTGGGCGATCCAGTCGTCGATTGTGCCGTGGCTACCCGCCTTGGCGAAAGCGGCCTGGATGTTCGGGCCCTGGTCGAGCTTCAGGTCCTTCGCCACCTGGCGCGCGACGCGCGGGCTCTGGATGATGTCGACCTGCGTCTGCATGTAGCCCAGCTGCTGGCGCGCCGGCTGCTGCTGGGAGTTGATCACCTGCTCGTCGCGGTTGTCGACCAGGATCGAGACCGTGGCGTCGTAGGTCTTGGGCAGGAGGACCGTCACGCCGATCGCGGCGATCACGGTCGCCGCGAGGAGCGAGAGGAAGAGCCAGATGCGGCCACGGAGGGCGAGAAGGAACTGGTGGAAATTCATGTGGGGTGCCGGGCTTTCTTAGAAGAGGCTTTCCTGGACCTGGATCACGTCGTCGGGACGCACGCGATCCGTGAGCCCGACGTCGATGCGGCGCGTGCCGCCGTTGCCGTCGGGCCGGCTGATCTTGATGCCGCGATCGGTGCCGCGCGGGGTGATGCCGCCCCCCATCGCGATGGCCTGCATCACGGTCATGTTGGGCTCGAGGCGGTAGGAGCCGCCCTTCTGCACCTCGCCGTACACGTACACCATCGGCGCGCGCTCGACGAAGATCGTGTCGCCGGGCTCGAGCGAGACGTTGCGCGAGAGGTCGCCGCTCCTGAAGATCTCGGCCACGTCCACCTCGAGCTTCTCGGCACGGCCGTTGCGGTTGGTGAGGATCGTCACGCGCTCGGAACCGGTGGGCGCGATGCCGCCGGCCGAGGCGAGGAAGTCGGTGAGGCGCATGTTGGTGCTGTCGATCGGGTAGCGCCCCGGCTTCACGACGTTGCCGAGCACCGAGACCTGGCGGCTATTCACCTGCATCGCCGAGACGGTCACCTCGGGATTCACGACGTAGCGGCCGGCCCGGAGCTTGTCTCCGATGCGCTGCGCGGCCTGGGCGGGCGTAAGCCCCGCGACCGGGACCTCCCCGACCAGCGGGAAAAGCACGCCGCCGCGCTCGTTCACCCGCGCCTCGGTGGTGAGCTCGGGGTTGCGGAACACGGTGATGCGGATCATGTCGCCCATGCCGAGGGCCTCGAGCCGCAAGTCCGCCGAAGGCATCACCGCGGCCGCGCTCGGCTGGGCCATGGCGATCGCCGGCGCCGACTGCGAGGTCACGGACAGGTCGGCCACTTTCTGCGCCGCGAACGAGGCGGGTGCGAGCGCGGCGAGGGCCAGCGTGAGGATCGTGTTCTTCGCGTTCATCTGAGGTCTCCAGGGGCGATGTGAATCACCGGGCAAAGCGAATCCGTTCCGCGCCCGAAGGCGCGGTTGAAAGTGCCGCGTGGCGCGTCAGGGACGCTTCGCGTTACGGCGGACGATGAAGCCGACGAGCGCGAGGCCCGCGAGCAGCATCGCCCACTCCGAGGGCTCGGGCACCGGCGTGACCGGACCGTAGACCGCACCCGGGCGGGCGATCTGGTTCACGCTTGAGTTGCCGAGCGGCGAGCTGAGCGGATCGCTGCGCTGCCCGTTGATCGCTCCGTAATAGAACGAATCGTGCTGGGCTCCGCGCGAGAGCGGGTTGGTGGCCGCGGCGGCGGTGGTGGCCGCGGCAGCGAGGGCGAGGACAAGAACGAGGGTCTTCATAGGGCGTCGCATGGTGTGTCTCCTTGAGAGACATACCCTATTCGGCGCGCGTGACAGCGGTGGAGAAAGCCTGCCGCCGCGGACTAGTCCAAACGGACCAGGCCGCTAGAATCCGATACGTCCCTCGACGAAGAAGACCTCGTCGTCGTAGTCGCCGAAGAGAAGCGTGGAAGTGCGCTTCTCGTGGTTGTACCCGGCCTGGAGCAGGATCTTCTGGGTTGGCCGGTAGGCCACGCTCACCCCGATGAGGCGCTGGTGGTGGGTGAAGTTGCCCCCCACCGCCTCGTCGCCGCGGTAGTCCCAGACGTTGTACTCGGCGTTCGCCTTGATCGTCACCTTGTCGGTGATCTGCCATTGCGGGCGGATGTAGCCGCCGGTCACCAGCACGAACGAGCTGGTGATGTCCTCGGCCGGCCCCACGTCGCGGGAGATCGAGGCGTTCACCGTGATCTTGGCGGTGGGGGTCCAGATGTAGAGCGCGCGGCCGATGGGCCCGTTGTAGCTCTGCTGCGGGCTGCCGGCGTTGTAGCGGCGGTTCACGTACTCTGCCCGCGCTTCCAGCCGCGAGTGCCCGGAGAGCACGTAGGTCATCATCGCGCCCAGGCCCGACTGGTTGTACCGGCTTTCGAAGGGAATGCCGTTCAGGTCCAGCGCGTGCGGCAGCCTCCCGTGCTCGAATCGGGTCACGACGCCGAAGGAGTTGTCGAGCGGCGTCACGTAGGACAGGCCCGCTTCCGCGGTCCCGACGTCGATGTCGTTCACCTTGCGCGCCTCGTCGCCGTGCTCGCTGGCCCCCACCGTAAGCCCGCCATTGGCGCGCCAGCGCGGCGTGAGGTTCCAGTTGCCCGTCGCATAGAGCTGGCGCGTCTTCACGAGGTCCGGCGTCGCGGCCTGGATGTTGTTGAAGCTCGCGAGGCCCTGCTGGTCGGTGAGGCCGATCGTTCCGCTCGCGGTGGGCCCCAGCACCCAGGCCCAGTTGCCCATCAGCGTGTAGCCGTCGAAGTCGAAATCCTTGAAGTAGTGGAAGTTGCTGCGGTAGTAGGTGGCTTCCGCGGTGAAATGCTGTTGGTGCTCGTACGCGTTCAGGCTGGCGCCCACGTGCGTGGTGTAGATCGTGTCGTCGAGCTGCGCGGGGGCAGGCTCCAGCGGGTTCATGTTCTTGGAAAGCCGCAGCACGTTGGTGTCGTGCGTGATGTTTTCCGCTGCCCAGAGCTCCACCCGGTCCTCGAACAGCGCCCAGGCGCTCGCCGGCGCGGCGAGGGCGGCGCACGCGGCGCAGCGCAGCAGCAATCGGGAACGCGCGCTACCAGAAGCGCCATTCGCCCGTTGCGAGGATCCAGAGACCGAGTGTGGCGTTCGTGATTGCATGGGCGAGGATGGATAGCAGGATATTGCGGGTGCGCACGTAGATCGCAGCGTAAGCAAGCCCTGCAAGCAGACCCGCCAGCCACTGCGAATGTTCCACGGCGAAGAGAGCGGAGCATACAACGACCGCGCGCAGGCTCGCAGCCGCCGGGTCCATTGCGAGGAAATCGCGCCGGTCGATCCAGCGCATCAGGAACGAGCGCCAGAAGAGCTCCTCCATCACCGGCACCGTGATCGCGATCGAGGCGAGGCGGATCGCGGCGAGCGGCCAGAAGAGCGCCCCGCCCTCGCTTCCCGGGTCGAAGCCGCGGTGCGCGGGCGCCATCGCCCATCCCGACGCGATCCACGCGAGGAAGACCACCATGCCCACGGCGGCGGCAGCCAGCGCCTCGCGCAACGAAAAACGCGGCGCGCCCAAGATCTCGACGTACTCGCGCCGAAACGCGACGAGAAGCGCGGCGACGCACAGGTCGCGCGCGACGGTCCACCAGGCGCCCGCGGGCACGAGCGGCGCCAGCGCGACGAAAGCGATGAACGTGGCGAAAGGGACGACGCGTGCGGCGACCGGCCGTGAAAGACTCACGGCGCCAAGGTTACCCATGGCGCCGTGCGCGGGAAAGCCGGGTGCGGCTACGGATTGACGAGGCGCAGCGCGAGCGCCTTGCCGACCGCCTGGGTGCGGTTCAGCACGTTCAGCTTGCGCAGCGTCTTCTGCACGTGGTTCTTCACGGTGAGCGGGCTGATCTCGAGGATCATGCCGATCTCGATGTTGCTCTTGCCGTGGTAGATCCACTGCAGGATCTGCGTCTCGCGCGGCGTGAGGAGCCCCGTCTTGGCGGGCTTCGCGGCGCCCGCGCGGTCGAGCGGCCAGGTGACCTGGCTGCGCACCCATGCGGCATGGAGGTAGGGAACGACCAGGTCGGCGAGGTACGCCTGCTTGGGCCCGATGGCGCCGGGACGGCAGGCGAACACGAAGAAACTCGTCATCGTGCCGGTCGCGTCGTGCGTGCCGTGCGCGAGCACGTGGCTCGAGCCCAGGCGCGAGAACTCGCGCGCGAGCGCGGAGCCCGCGAGCGGTCCGCGCTCGGTCTCGCAGATCACGGCCTGGCAACGGTTCTCTTCCCACATCTTGATGAGGTGGGGAACGAGCGACACGTCCTGCTGGAAGAGCTCGTTCAGCCGCGCGCAGTCCACCGGCGCGGTCGAAAAGGAGTCGACGCGAAGCGCGCTCTGGCGGCTTTCCTGCAGCCCGCACACCAGCACCTCGTGCGGAATCATGCTTTGCAGGGCGCCTTGCACCCAGCTGAACAGTTGCGGCCGGGTGTGGACGCGCAGCGACACGTCGATGTTGAGTAGAAGGGCCTCGCGCTCGGAGTCGTTGAGGCGGGCGGGGGTCTGCTCGTACTGGGAAGGTTGCGGTTCCACGTCGTCTCCTTGCGACACATCGTCGTGGAATTGGGCCTTCGGCAGTCGGTGCTCGGGCGGTCTGGGTTCGATTCGCATGGGTCGCAATCTAGACAACCAATGTGAAATGCGTATGAAGTTTAGTGATTTTTCTCACAAATTCCCCGACTAGTCCTTTGGGACCACCACCGCTCCGTCGAGTTTTTGCATCCCGGGGATAGGGTGAGCGCATCCGGCTCGGGCCATGCCAGCCGACTCCTATCCGGGACCGCAATTGATAGCTACACCGCAGGACACGCATCCTCGACTCGCCCAGGGCGGACCGCTCGCGATCGCCCACCTCGTGCGCATGTTGCTGGAGGCCGTGGTCGCGATCGGCGCCCTCGCGGGCTCCGCCTACCTCTTCCACGTGCCTTTCGGGGGCCCGTACCTCATCCTGTCGTTGCTCCTCTTCTCCCTCACCTTCCCGGGGCATGCGCCGCGCGGGACCAGCCCCGGCGCCATCGCGAGCGACGTGCTCGCAGGCTGGATGCTGGTGGTGGGCCTCCTGCTCACGCTCGCCTGGGCCACGCGCACCCTGGACTCCTTCGACGAGCGCGTCATCGTCACCTGGGTCGCCGTGACCCCGATGCTGCTTTTCGCGGCGCACATGCTCACCCCGGTCCTGCTCCCGAAGCTGCTCGCCGCCGAGGGACTGGAGCGCGTGGCGGTGATCGCCGGGGGAGGACCCCTGGGCCGCATGCTCGCGCAACGCATCGAGGCCACGCCCTTCCTCGGCGTGAAAGTCGCGGGTTTCTTCGACGACGGCTCGCGGGATGGCGGCGACGCGCGATCCGTCCTGGGCTCGCTCGACGAGCTCGCCGAGTACGCCAAGAAGAACCGCGTGGACCTCATCTACGTGACACTGCCCATGGCGGCGCAGCCGCGCATCATGCGGCTGCTGGACGAGCTGCGCGACACGACCACGTCGGTCTACTTCACGCCCGACATCTTCCTCTTCGACCTGATCCAGGCGCGCACCGACACCATCGGCGGCATCCCCGTGCTGGCGCTGTGCGAGACGCCTTTCTACGGGCTCAACGGCGCCCTGAAGCGCGCTTCCGACATCGTGCTGGGCTCGCTCATCCTGGTGCTGATCGCCCCGCTCCTCGCCGCGATCGCCGCCGGCGTGAAGCTCTCCTCGCCCGGCCCGGTGCTCTTCCGCCAGCGCCGGTATGGCCTGGACGGCCGCGAGATCGTGGTCTACAAGTTCCGCTCGATGACGGTGACCGAGGATGGCGCGGTGGTGCGGCAGGCCACGAAGAACGACGCCCGCGTGACCCCTTTCGGCGCCTTCATCCGCCGCACCTCCCTGGACGAGCTGCCGCAGTTCATCAACGTGCTCCAGGGGCGCATGAGCATCGTCGGCCCGCGACCCCACGCCGTCGCGCACAACGAGCAGTACAGGCGCCTCATCAAGAGCTACATGATCCGCCACAAGGTGCGCCCGGGCATCACCGGCTGGGCCCAGGTGAACGGCCTGCGCGGCGAGACCGATACCGTGGAGAAGATGAAGGCGCGCATCGAGTACGACCTGGATTACCTGCGCCGCTGGTCGCTCAAGCTCGACCTGCACATCATCTGGCGGACGCTCTTCGTGGTCCTCAAGAAACAGAACGCCTACTAGACACGACATGAACCTCTATCCCGTGATCCTCGCCGGCGGCAGCGGCACCCGCCTCTGGCCCCTCTCGCGCGAGTCCTATCCCAAGCAGTTCCTGGACCTCCTCGACGGCAAGAGCCCATTCTGCCGCACGCTCGAGCGCCTCGATGCGCTGGGGCGCGTCCAGCCCGCCACGGTCGTCGTGAACGAGGAGCACCGTTTCCTCGTGGCCGACCAGGTGAAGGGCTGCGGGCGGGAGCTGCGCCGCACCTACGTCGAGCCCTTCGGGCGCAGCACCGCGCCCGCGCTCGGCATCGTCGCGTGCGATCTCTTCCGCGAGGATCCCGACGCGCTGATGCTGGTGCTGCCGTCCGACCACGACATTCCCGACGAGGCGCAGTTCGCCGAGGCGGTGGAGGCCGGGAGCGCCGCCGCATCCCAGGGCCGCCTCGTGGTCTTCGGGCTGGCGCCCCGCTGGGCCGAGACGGGCTACGGCTACATCGAGCGCGGAAACGACCTGGTCGCCGCGCCGGGCTGCTTCGACGTCACGAGCTTCGTGGAGAAGCCCGAGCTCGAGATCGCCACGCGCTTCGCCGAATCGGGGCGCCACCACTGGAATAGCGGCATCTTCCTCTTCGGCGCCGCGACCTACCTCGAGGAGCTGGAGCGCCTGGAGCCCGAGATCGCATGGTCCTGCTGCCAGGCGGCGGAGGCGTCGGCCGCCGAAGGCGACCTGCGCCGGATCGACGCCGCGATCTTCAGGCAATGCCGCTCGCTTTCCATCGACCACGCGGTGCTCGAGCGCACCCACCTCGCGGCGGTGGTGCCCGCGCGCTTTCGCTGGTCGGACATCGGCTCGTGGGACGCGCTCTGGGACCGCTCCGGCAAGGACGAGCACGGCAACAAGCTCGAAGGCGACATCCGGGCGCTCGATGTCGAGAATTCCTTCATCCATTCCGACCATCGCCTGGTCGTGGGCATCGGCCTCGAGGACACGGTGGTGATCGACACGCCCGACGCGCTGCTCGTCGCGAAGCGCGGCGACACCCAGCGCGTGCGCGAGGCCGTGGACCAGCTTCGCGCCCAGGGCCGCACCGAGCACAAGACCCATCGCACCGTCCACCGCCCGTGGGGCTCCTACGAGGACCTCACCCAGGGCGATCGCTTTCGCGTGAAGCGCATCACCGTGGCGCCCGGGGGCAAGCTCTCGTTGCAGTACCATCACCACCGCGCCGAGCATTGGGTGGTCGTCAAGGGAACGGCGCGAGTGACGAAAGGCGAGAACATGACGCTGCTGTCGGAGAACCAGTCGATCTTCATCGAGGTGGGCGAGTCCCACCGGCTCGAGAACCCGGGCAAGGTGCCCCTCGAGATCATCGAGGTGCAGACGGGGACCTATCTCGGCGAGGACGACATCGTCCGCGTGGAGGACGTCTACCAGCGCGTGCAGCCCGAGGCGCGGGCGTGAGGCTCGACGTGAACGCGACGCCGGGCCTTCGCGCCCTTTGCGGCTTCGCGGCCCTCGCGATGGTGATCCAGGTGTGGTTCATCACGCCGCCGGGCTATGCGCCCAAGCTCGAAGCGCTCCTGTGGGACAAGACGGTCCACTTCTGCTACTTCGGGACGATGGCGTTCCTCACCTGGGTCGCCGTCGGCAAACGCGGGCCGCTGTGGGTGTGGCTCCTCGTGAGCGCGATCGGCGGCGTGGACGAAATCCTGCAGGCCTATACGCCGGGGCGCGACTCGGACATCCACGACTGGTATGCCGACACGCTGGGCTCGGGCCTCGCCATGCTCATCTCGCATTTCCTGCTGAATTCCCGCGGCCGGGTCGCCATCGCGCCCGCCGCAGATCCCGGAGACGACCCATGTGTGGAATCGTAGGCGCCGTCGCGCGCCGCAACGTGGTGCCCATGCTGCTCGAGGGGCTGAAGCGCCTCGAATACCGCGGCTATGACTCCGCCGGCATCGCCGTCGTGAACGGGAGCCTCAAGCGCCTGCGCAGCACCGGGCGCGTGGCCGAGCTGGGCAACCTCGTGGACGAGAGCGCGTTCGCCGGCACCATCGGCATCGCCCACACGCGCTGGGCCACGCACGGCAAGCCCAGCGAGGCCAACGCGCACCCGCACGTGAGCTCCGGAATCTCCGTGGTCCACAACGGCATCATCGAGAACCACGAGCCCATGCGGGCGAAGCTCCGCGCGCTGGGCTATGTATTCACGTCCGAGACGGATTCCGAGGTGATCGCGCACCTCATCCATTCCCATCGCCTGCCGGGCGTGAGCCTGCTCGAGGCGGTGCGCCGCAGCGTGCGCGAGCTGGAAGGCGCCTACGCGATCGCGGTCATCGCCGAGAACGACAAGGAGCGCATGGTGGTCGCGCGCATGGGGGCACCGCTGCTGCTCGGCGTGGGCGACAACGAGCATTTCGCGGCCTCCGACACTTCCGCCCTGCTCCAGGTCACCCAGCGGGTGATCTACCTCGAGGAAGGCGATTGCGCCGAGGTGGGGCTATCCGATGTGCGCATCGTGCACAAGGACGACGGCCGGCGCGTGGAGCGGGCGACGCACAAGACCGAGCTCACCGCCGACGCGGTCGAGCTGGGGGCATACCGCCACTACATGCAGAAGGAGATCTTCGAGCAGCCGCGCGCGGTGGCCGACACGCTGGCGCTCGCCACCGCAACCCGCACGCTGCCCGCGCAGCTCTTCGGCGCCGAAGCCCCGCGGATCCTGGCCGAGATCGACTCGGTGCTGATCGTCGCGTGCGGCACCAGCAGCCATGCGGGCCTGGTGGGCCGGCAATGGATCGAGGGCTTGGCCGGAATCCCATGCAGCGTGGAAGTGGCGAGCGAGTACCGCTACCGCGCCTCCGTGCCCAACCCGCGCACGCTCGTCGTGGCCATCTCGCAGTCGGGCGAGACTGCCGACACGCTCGCCGCCCTCGAGCACGCGAAATCCCTGGGCCAGCCCCACAGCCTCGCCATCTGCAACGTGCCGGAGTCGGCGATCGTTCGCGCCGCGGGCCTTCGCTTCCTCACGCGCGCCGGCCCCGAGATCGGCGTGGCGTCCACCAAGGCCTTCACCACGCAGCTGGCCGCCCTGCTCCTTCTCGCGATGACGCTCGCCAAGGTGCGCGGCAAGCTCTCCGAGGGGCGCGAAAGCGAGCTGCTGGACGCGCTGCGGGCGCTGCCCTCGATCCTCACGCGCGCGCTCGAGACCGAAGGCCCGATCACCGAATGGGCGCTCGAGTTCTCGCTCAAGCGCCACGCGCTCTTCCTCGGCCGCGGCATCCACTACCCGATCGCCCTCGAAGGGGCGTTGAAGCTGAAGGAGATCACCTACATCCACGCCGAGGCCTACCCGGCCGGCGAGCTCAAGCACGGCCCCCTGGCGCTCGTGGACAAGAACATGCCCGTGATCGCCGTGGCGCCGCGCGGGGCGCTCCTGGAAAAGGTGAAGTCGAACCTCCAGGAGGTTCGCGCGCGCGGCGGCGAGCTCTTCGTGATGGCCGACGAGGATGCGCACATCGAGCCCGGCGAGGGTATCCGCGTGATCCAGATGCCCCCGCACCCCGCGATCGTCTCGCCGATCGTGCACGCGATCCCGCTGCAGCTCCTCGCCTACCACGCCGCCCTTTGCAAGGGCACGGACGTGGACAAGCCGCGAAACCTCGCGAAGTCGGTGACGGTCGAGTAGCGCTGCGTTACGCGGGTGCCCGATTCCTACCTGCCGGTCGGAATCGTCCTACTTGTGCAGCCCGTCGTAAGGCTGGCGCTCGACCTTCGAGAGGTCGATGCCCTCGAGGCAGCGCACGTTCACGGCGATCGTCTCGTTTCCTTTCGCGTCCTTGCCGAAGGCGAGCGGCGCGCATCCGCACTCCGGGCAGAACTTGTGCCGGATCGCGTGCTTGTTGAAGAGGTATTCCCCCATTTCGCTCTCCGGCGTGCTCACCTCGGCCTGCGAGCGCGGCAGGAACCAGAGAAGGTAACCCTTGCGGCTGCAGTGGGTGCAGTTGCACTCGATGACCTTGCCCATCTCGCCTTCCACCGAATACGCGATCTTTCCGCAGTGGCACGATCCCGTGTAGCGCATTCGGGGTCTCCGGGGGATTGGGGAAGGCGTTGGACAGCTAAAGGCCGGGGTCGGCTGCAAGCTCGCGCAGGAATTCCCGGGTCGTGCGGATCTCGCGCTCCTCGTCCTCGGTGAGCGCCCGGTATGGGGTCCAGCTTTGCGTCGCCTCCACATAGGCCTCGCCTGCAAAGGCCTGGGCCGCGTCCGCGCTCTGGTGGGAAGTCGCCGCGACGGTTTCCCAGTCCACGGTGCAATGCAGGAGATAGATGGATCCGTCCACGATGCTTTCGGTCACCGCGAGGCCTCTCACGGTGGACGAATCGACCGGCACCCCGCCCACGACCGCGCTGTACCCCGCGCCGCGCGGCACGAGGCTCGCGTAGCGCAGCACCCGCGCGGCATCGAGCAGGAAGGCCGGCTCGTCCATCACTGCCCCTCCTCACCCAGTTGCTCGTGCAGGAACTGTAGCACCGCGACTTCATCGCGGCGAAGGGCGGCGGCGGTGGCCCCGCGGCGCGGCTTCTGCTTGCCGCTCACCGGGGGGAGGCCCACGGTGCGTCCCTCGAGGTAGGCGTCGATGAGCGCGGGGTGCACGTAGTACTTGCGGCAGACCGCGCGCGTGTTGCCGAGCCGCTCGGCCACCTGGTCCACGGCGCGGACGATGTTGCGGTCGGCCTCGCGGCGGGTCGCCGCCGGCCCCATCGCGTGCAGGGCGAGCGCGGCGTGCATCGTGCCACCCCACGTGCGGAAGTCCTTCGCGGTGATGTGGCGCCCCGTGATCTCGCGAAGCCTCGCGTTCACGTCGTCGGAGGCGATCGACTGGCGCCGGCCGCCTGCGTCGAGGAACTGGAAGAGCTCCGCCCCCGGCAGGTCCTGGCATCGCTGGATGATGCGCGCGAGGCGCGCGTCGGCGAGCGACACGTTGTGCTCGACGCCGCTCTTGCCGCGAAACACGAACCGCAGCGACGTGCCGTCCACCTCGACGTGGCGGCGGCGCAGCGTCGTGAGACCGAAGGAACGGTTCTCGCGGGCGTACTCGTCGTTGCCCACGCGGATGAGCGTCTTGTCGAGGAGGCGGATCACCGTGGCGAGGATCTGGCGGCGCGTGAGGTCGGGCTCTTCCAGGTCGCGCTCGATGCGCTCGCGGATGCGCGGGAGGATCTCGCTGAATTCCAGCATCCGCCGGAATTTCGAGCGGTCGCAGGCCTCGCGGTAGCGGGCGTGGTAGCGGTATTGCTTGCGCCCGCGCGCATCGCGTGCCGTGGCCTGGATATGGCCGTCGGCATCGGGGCAGATCCAGACGTCGCTCCATGCGGGCGGGATGGCGAGCGAGCCGATGCGCCTGCGCTTGGCCGCGTCGCGGATGCGCACGCCGTTGGGGGCGTAGTACGCCCAGCCGGTCCCGGCGCGCTTTCGCGTGATGCCGGGCACGCCATCGGTCACGTAGCGCAGGCCCGCCCGGGTGGCGGTCCTGCGGTGCTCGTGGGTCGTTCGCATCGGCGCGGGCCTCCCTGGTCCGCGCCCTATCATCGCCGATGCCGGCACAAAAGAAAAAG
>DATBEA010000098.1:0-25885 GCA_036276215.1 Usitatibacter sp. | reverse complement strand
ATGCAAGCCCAGCGCCAGAAGATCCTCGTGGTCGACGACGACCTGAGACTGCGCGACCTGCTCAAGCGCTACCTCGCGGAGCAGGGCTTCGCGGTCGACACCGTCGCCGATGCCGCCGCCATGGACCGCCAGCTCCAGAGGATCCGCTACGACCTCATGGTGCTGGACCTCATGCTGCCCGGCGAGGACGGGCTCGCCATCTGCCGCAGGCTGCGATCCTCCGGCAGCGCCATGGCGATCATCATGCTCACCGCGAAGGGCGACGACGTGGATCGCATCGTGGGCCTGGAGATGGGCGCCGACGATTACCTCGCCAAGCCCTTCAACCCGCGCGAGCTCGTGGCGCGCATCCACGCCGTGATGCGCCGCCAGGGGCCGGCGGCAACACCCGGCGCGCCCACCACCGAGGCCAAGGTGGTGGAATTCGGCCCCTTCGCGCTGCACCTGTCGAGCCGCGCGCTCACGCGGGAAGGCTCCGCCATCCCGCTCACCACGGGCGAGTTCTCACTGCTGAAAGCGCTCGCCACCCACCCGCGCGAGCCCATGTCGCGCGACAAGCTGATGGACCTCGCGCGCGGGCGCGAGCACGAGAGCTACGACCGCTCGATCGACGTGCAGGTCTCGCGCCTTCGCAAGCTCCTGGGCGAGGATCCGCAGCAGCCGCGCTTCATCCAGACGGTGTGGGGATTCGGCTACGTGTTCATCCCCGACGGCCTGGCGGGCAAGTGAGGCTCTGGCCCGCGTCGCTGCTGTGGCGCACGCTGATCGTGCTGGTGGCCGCCCTCGTGCTCTCGCAGGCCGCGGCCCTGTGGCTGCTCCACTCCTACGTGACCCAGCCGCGCGCGGCCGGCGGCATGGGCCTTTTCGTGAGCCACCTGAAGACGATCAACGCGGCGCTGCAGACCATGACCGCGCCGCAGCAGCAGGAATTCATCGCGCGCATCGCCGAGAAGGAAGGCATCCGCATCACGCCCGTGCGCGGCGACGACGCCGCGATGCATCCGGCGGCCGAGGCGCCCAACGTGCACGCCTTCCGCGACCGGATCCGCGAGCTCTTCGGCGCCCAGGCCAATGTCTACGTGCGCGGGAACGATCCCCCCGAGGACCTGCGGCGCGGGCGGCCGCAAACGCTCTGGGTGCGGCTTCCCGCGGGCGAGCGCGATTTCTGGGTCGCCTTCCCGCGCGGACGCATCGAGCGCGATCCCTCGGCCGCCTTCATCGAGTGGGGGATCACGGGCCTCGCCATCGCCGTCATGGGCACTTTCTTCATCGTCTGGAAGCTGAACCGCCCGCTCGCCGAGCTCGCCGGCGCGGCCGCCAAGCTGGGCCAGGGCGGCGACCCCGCCCCCATGGCGGAGACCGGGCCTTCGGAAATCCGCGCCGTCACGCGCGCCTTCAACCAGATGAAGGAGGACCTGAGGCGAAACGAGCGCGACCGGGCCACCTTCCTCGCGGGCGTCTCGCACGACCTGCGCACGCCGCTTTCGCGCCTGCGCCTCGAGGTCGAGATGCTCGAGGGCAAGGTGGATGGCGAGGCGCAGCAGGCGATGGTGGAAGACGTGGGCGACATGAACGCGATCATCGACCAGTTCATCGACTTCATGCGAAGCGAGGCCGCGGAGCCGCTCTCGCCCGTGAACATCTCGGAGCTCGCCCGAAGCTGCGCCGAGCGCTTCCTGCGCTCGGGCCTCGAGGTGACCTGCGAGCTGGGCGACGTGCCCGCCCTGATGCTGCGCCCGCTCGCGATGCGCCGTCTCATGGACAACCTGATCGCCAACGCCGGGCGCCATGGCGGGGGCGACGTGCTGGTCACGACGCGCGCCACCGGCGGATGGGTGCGCCTTTCGGTCCTGGATCGCGGCCCGGGCATCCCGGAAGCGCTCGTGGAACGGCTGAAGGAGCCCTTCACCCGGCGCGACGAGGCCCGCAGCGGCGGCTCCGGCGCGGGGCTGGGGCTCGCCATCGCCAACCGCGTGGCCAATATCCACGGCGGCACGCTGGACCTGCTCGCCCGCGAGGGCGGTGGGCTGGAGGCCCGGGTCACGCTGCCCGCCGCCTGACCGGGGAATATTTCTTTCGCGGGGGTGTCATCCCGATGGGAGCCGCGCGCGTTGGACTCCTGTTGCTCGTGCAATCCGAAGGCGGGCGGCGCACCATTACTTCGCAGGACCGGGACGACAAGGAGCTCGAGATGAAAGCGACAAGATCGCTGTTGGTGGCGGCCCTGGCGGCTGCCGGGTTGGCGGCGGGCGGAGCCCAGGCCGCGATGCACGGGGGCGGAGGTGGCGGCGGCCATGGTGGCGGCGGCCATGCCATGAGCGGCGGCGGCCACGGCAGCAGCGGCTGGCACGGAGGCAGCCATGGCGGCAGCTGGCATGGCAGCGCCTGGCACGGCGGCTGGCATGGCGGCCACTCCCATTACTACTACGGGTCCTCGGTCTGGTGGGGCTGGCCCCTCGCCTTCGGCCCCTGGTACTGGTGGGGCTACCCGTACGACTACTATTACGGCGCGGCGTATTACCCGGGCTATCCGGCGTATCCCGGCTATCCCGCCCCCGCCGAGCAGCCCTATCCGGACGGCGTGATGAGCGCCCCGGCGGAAACGCAAAGCGCGCCCGTGCCGATGGGCCCGGGGTCGCCGACGCAGAGCCCGACGTACATGAACTACTGCGATTCGGCCCAGGCCTACTTCCCGAAGGTCACGACGTGCCCTGAGGGGTGGAAGTTCGTTCCCGCGAGGTGACTTCCGCGGGCGTTCCTCGCCGCCCGGCGAAGAACGCCTGCACCTCGGCGAGCTGGCGCGTGCGCCGGAAGGGCGGCAGCGCGCGCCAGATTCGCTTCCCGTAGGGTTTTTCCACCAGCCGCGGATCGCAGATCACCAATGCGCCGCGGTCCGTCTCGTCGCGGATGAGGCGCCCGGCGCCCTGCTTCAACGTGATCACCGCGCGCGGCAGCTGGTAGTCCATGAAGGCATTGCCCCCCGCCCGGTTGATGCGCTCGATGCACGCGGCGAGCACCGGGTCGTCCGGCGGGTTGAAGGGCAGCCGGTCGATCACGACGACGGAAAGTTGCTCCCCCTTCACGTCCACGCCTTCCCAGAACGACTGCGACCCCACCAGGACCGCGTGCGGTGAGCGCCTGAACCGCTCGAGGAGCTCGCTCTTCGACGCGCGTCCCTGGAGGAGCAGCGGCCAATCGAGGCCCTCGGCCGCGATGCGCTCGGCGAGGAGCGCATGCCCGCGATCCATGGCGCGCAGGCTCGTGAAGAGCAGGAACGCATGCCCTCCGCTCGCCCGCACCACGGGCCACGACGCGTCGATCACCGCGCGCACGTAGCCTTCGGAGTTGGGGTCGGGCAGGCCCTCGGGCACGTAGAGCAGCGCCTGGTTCTCGAAATCGTAGGGGCTGGGCCAGGAGCGCGTCTGGGCGTGGGCCAACCCCATCTCCCCCTGGTAGTGCTTGAAATCGCCATTCACCGAAAGCGTGGCCGAGGTGAAGATCCACGCACGCTCGCCGTCGGCCACCTGCTCGTTGAAGATGCGCCCCACGTCCAGCGGCGTGGCGTAGAGCACCGCCGAATGCGCGTAGGCCTCGATCCAGCGCACGATGTCGGCGCCGCCCTCGCTCCCGGCGTCCTCCCGCGGGCGCGCGTCGGCCTCGCGCCACTCGGTCACCCGCGCGAGGCACTGGTCGGCGCGCACGCGGCAGGCCCGGATCTCCTCGGCGCGCTCCTCCTGGGCGGCGAGCCGCTCGCGAAGCGCCGTGAGCGAGGCCGCGAGCGCATCGAGCGCGGAATCGAACCCGGCGCGGTCGCGGATCGCCGCGAGCGCGGTGCGTCCCGAGGCCGGTCCCAGGGCGAGGCGAAGGTCGCGCGCCGATTTCTCCAGCGCGATCGCGGCGTCGCCCATGACGCTCGACTCGGCCGCGTGCTGCGCTTCGGCAAGGCGCACGTCGCGCGCGAGCTCGAGGAGCTGCGTGGTCGAGAGCGCCTCGCCGAAGAAGAGCCGCGCGAGGTCGGGAAGGTGGTGCGCCTCGTCGAAGATCACGGTCTGGGCCGCGGGCAGGAGGTCGGCCGCGCCCTCGTCGCGCAGGACCACGTCGGCGAAGAAGAGATGGTGGTTCACCACGATCACGTCGGCGTCGGCGGCGCGCTTGCGCGCCTTCATCACGAAGCAATCCTGGTAGTGCTTGCACGCGCTTCCGAGGCAGTTCTCGCGCGTGGAAGTCGCGTAGGACCACGCGCCCGAGGACTCGGCCACGTCGGAGCAGTCGTTCTTGTCCCCGGTCATCGTGGAGGCGGCGAAGCGGCGGATCTTCTGCAGGTCGAGCGCTTCGTCGCGCGCGGCGAAGGTGCCTTGCGCGGCGGCCGCTTCGAGGTGGTGCAGGCACACGTAGTTGGCGCGCCCCTTGAGCAGCGCCATGTCCACCGTCGAGCCCAGCGCCTCGCGCACCCGCGGCAGGTCGCGGTGGAAGAGCTGGTCCTGCAGCGTCTTGGTGCCGGTGGAGACGATCACGCGCCGGCCCGAGAGCAGCGCCGGCACGAGATAGGCGAAGGTCTTGCCGGTGCCGGTGCCCGCCTCGGCGATGAGCACGCCGCGCGAGGCGATGGCCTCCGCGACGGCCTCGGCGAACTCGGCCTGCTGCGGGCGGTGGCGAAATCCCGGCACGGCGCGCTCGAGCACGCCGCCCGGGCCGAAGATCGTTGCGGCGTCCAAGCGGTCCTTCAGGAATCCAGCCAATGATTATCGTCGTTAACGCGCGAGCCCGCGCGCGGCGCACGGGCTTTTTTCAGCTGCGGCCGAAGACGATGCGCTCCTGGCGCAAGAGCCGCGCCACGACCGAGAGCGCCACCGCGGCGATCAGCGCCGCCACCATCGCGGGCACCACGTAGTCCGCGAGCACCAGCACGTCCCCGCGCATCACGCGCGAAAGCGCCATTTGCTGCCCAAGGACCGGCACCGCGCGCTGCCATGCGGCGTCCTTCAGGCCCGAGAACACCACGATGAGCGGCACGAACGAGACCACCGAGAAGAGGTAGCTCACGTAGGTCTGCGCCTCGCGGTAGGAGCGCCCGTAGGTGCAGATGAGCACCTGGAGCGCCGAGGTCATGGCCGCGAAGGGGATCATGAGCGCCATGAACTGCACCAGCTCGAAGGCCCCGAAGGCCGCGAGGGCCTCGAGCTTCTTCTGCGCGTAGAGCAGCGCCGCCGCCACGAACCCCGAGAGCGTGAGCGCGGCCACGAGGCTCGCGAGGGTCCATGCGGCGAGCCACTTGCCGGCCACGAAAGCGCGCGCCGGCACGGGATTGGCGAGCAGCGGCTCGAGCGAGCCGCGCTCGCGCTCGCCCGCGGTGGAATCGATCGCCACCGACATCCCGCCCAGGAGCGGCGAGAGGATCGCGAACATCGGGATCAGGAAGAGCACGAGCGCGCCCTTCTGCCGCGGGGTGGCGGTGTTCACGCGCTCGACCTTCACCGGCTCCACCAGGTCGGGGCTCACGCCGCGCGAGACGAGCCGCAGGGTTCCCGTCTCGCGATTGAAGGCGCGCAGCAGGCGCTCGGCCTGGCGGATGGCGGGCGCCGATTCGGTGCGCGAGTCGTCGAAGAGGATCTCGACCGTGGCGGTGTCGCCCGCGAGGAGGAGCTCGTCGAAGTCCCCGGGGACCACGATCACGGCGTCCATGCGGCCTTCGCGCACGCGCGTGGCGTAGTCAGCGGGCGCGGGCTCGATCTCCACGTCGTTTCGCCGCAGGAAGTTCACGAGCTGCGGCGCGTGCTCCTCGCCTGCGATGCGCACCTTGAGCACCGCCGCCTTCTCCTCGAGGCTGGAGACGAACTGCGCCATCAGCACGAGGGTGAGCGGCCCGGTGATGATCGAGGCGACCAGGATCATGAGGGCGGTGCGCCGGTCGCGCAGCGCATCGCGAAGCTCCTTGGCGAAGACCACGAGGGCGGCGCGCCTCAAGCGCCCTCCTCGCCCGCGAGCGCCACGAACG
Source organism: Usitatibacter sp. (assembly GCA_036276215.1). Lineage (GTDB taxonomy): Bacteria > Pseudomonadota > Gammaproteobacteria > Burkholderiales > Usitatibacteraceae > Usitatibacter. The sequence goes on along the minus strand of DATBEA010000098.1, from coordinate 19,890 downwards.
CATCCTCGAGATTGGTGCGCCCGCTCGCCTCGAGGAGCTCCGCGGCGCTGCCCTGGGCGACCACCGCGCCGTGCGCCATGATCACGATCGAGTCGCAGAGCGCCGAGACCTCCTGCATCACGTGGCTCGAGAACACCACGCACTTGCCGCTCTCCCGCAGCCGCCGGATCACCTCGCGCAGGTTGCGCGTGGTCATCACGTCCAGGCCGTTGGTCGGCTCGTCGAGGAGCACGTTGGGCGGGTCGTGCACGATCGCGCGCGCGATCGCCACCTTCATGCGCTCGCCCTGGGAGAAGCCGTCCGTGCGCCGGTCGAGGAGCGCGCCCAGCTCGAGCAATTCGGCGAGCCTCGCGATGGCTGCCTCGAGCGGCGCCCGGGCCAGGCCGCGAAGCTCGCCGTAGTAGGCGATGTTCTCGCGAGCCGTGAGCCGCGCGTAGAGGCCGCGGGCGTCCGACAGCACGCCCAGGCGCGCACGCGCCGCGAGCGGGTCGCGCGCGCAATCATGGCCGTCGACCGCGGCGCTCCCGCCCGTGGGCTCGACCACCGCGGCGATCATGCGAAGCGTGGTCGTCTTCCCGGCGCCGTTGGGGCCGAGGAGTCCCGTGATCGCGCCGTCGGGCGCCGTGAACGAGACGCCGCGCACCGCCTGCACGTCGCCGAAGCGCTTGGCGAGGAGGCGGGCCTCAATCACGCGATGCGCGCCTCGATGAAAGGATGCGCGCCTCAATCAAGGGACGCCCCCAGGGGAAGGAGGAAGAGCGGCCGCGGAATGCGCTCCAGGCATTTGCCGTCGACCGCCTCGGGATTGGCCGAGCGGATGAAGGACTCGATCAGCCGCGGCGCGCAGCCGTGCAGGCTCACGCCGTGCCCCAGCTCGGGCGCCACGAGGTGGCGCGAGCGCGAGAGCGTCTTCGCGACCTCGTTCGCATGGTGGGGCGGCGTGGCCGGGTCGATCCCGCCCGAGAGGATCAGCGTGGGCACGTCGGAGCGCACCGGGTCGTAGAAGTCCGCGGGCACGGCGCCGCGCGGCCATACCTTGCATGCGCGCACGAAGTCGTCGACCAGCGCCCGGCCGAAGAACGAAGCGTCGAGGCCCGCGAGGTCCGCGGGCGTGATTCGCGGCACGTCCTCGGCGCAGATCACCGAGAGGTGCATGCCGATGGAGAGGTTCTCCGAGACGTCGTCGGCGAACTCCAGGTTCTGGGCGAGGAGCGGGTTGAAGTCGCCTTCCGCGGCGGCCGTGATCCCGTAGGGAAGCAGGCTCGCGAGCTCGGCCACGTAGAGCGGCCGGAAAAGGCCCGACAGGAAGACGTTCTCGTTCACGCTCACGGTCTCGCGCTCGCCGGTTCGCGGATCCTCGATGGCGGCGCGCACGGGCCTTCGCCTCAACTGCGACTTCATGGCGGCGACCGCGCTGCGAAGGTGCGGGTAGCTCCCGGCGCAACGCTTGTCGGCCTCGCACGAGTCGATCAGCTTGAGGAGGGCCGCATCCCCGTCGGTCACGAACGAGTACGGAAGCTTCATGTCCGCGGGCGCCACCCCGTCCAGCACCGCGGAGCGAACCTTGTCGCCATGCCGGCGCAGGTACTCGAGCGCCACGCGCGTGCCGTAGGAGCCGCCCCAGAGGTTCACGCGCGGGTAGCCCAGGGCGGCGCGCACCTCGTCCAGGTCCTCGACCGCGATCGAGGTGGTGTACAGGCGCGGGTCGGCGTCGAGCTGCTTGAGGCAATCGCGCACGAGGCGCTCGGGCAGCGTGTCCTCGAAAAGCGACTGGAGCGACGTGTCGCCTTCCTCGTCGCAGTCCAGGGGATGCGAGTTGCCCGTGCCGCGCTGGTCCACGAGGACGATGTCGCGGGAGTCGTTCAGCTTCTGGAAGAGCGGCATCACCTGGTCCGCGAGCGACACCGCGCCCTGCCCCGGGCCGCCGGCGAACACCACGATGGGATCGGGCTCGCGCAGGCGAAGGCGCGCCGGGACGACCGCGATGTCGAGCTTGATGCGCCGGCCCGACTTGGCCGCGCGGTCCTCCCACACTTCGAAGGAACCGCAACGCGCGGCGGCATCCACGCCCGGCAGCCGGCAGCTTTCGAGCGCGACCGTGCCGCGGGGGGCTTCCTGGGGCGGGCTGCAAGCGGCGAGCAGGAAAGCGGCGGCGGCGACGGCGAGGAAACGCTTCATCGAAATCCGGGGAGAGTGCGCCGAAGTATAGCCGTTCGGCGCTACCATCTCACCCGTGTCCACGCCCGAATTCCCGAAGCGCGACCCGGCCACGCCCGGATTCTGGGACCTGCGCTACTCGGCGAGCTTCGCGCCCTGGGACGCGGGGAAAGTGCCGGCGCGGCTTCGCGAGTTCGTCGATTCCAATGCACCGCGCCGGGTGCTCGTCCCCGGGTGCGGCAGCGCGCACGACGTGGCATTCCTCGCCGCGAGCGGGTGGGACGTCGCGGGCATCGACTTCAGCCCCGAGGCGGTGAAGGCCGCGCGTGCGCTGCTCGGCAAGCACGCTTCGCACGTGCGCGAGGCCGATTTCTTCGCGCCGCTCCCGGGCGAGCCCTTCGACATGGTGTACGAGCGCGCCTTCCTCTGCGCGCTGCCGCGTCGTCTCTGGACGCGGTGGTCGGATCGCCTGGCCGAGCTCATCGTGCCGGGGGGCTTCGTCGCGGGATTCTTCTTCTTCGACGCGGGCGAGCGCGGGCCGCCCTTCGCCATGCATTCCCAGGCCGAGCTCGACGGGCTGTTGAACGCGTCGTTCGAACGTGTGGACGATCGCGCCGTGGAAGACTCGATCCCCGCCTTCGCAGGCAAGGAGCGGTGGCAGCTTTGGCGGAAAAGGGGTCAGACCCCTTTTTGATCAAAAAGGGGACAGGTCAGCCCGCTGAATTGGTTGTTCTGTCCCCTTTTTCGCGATAAAGGGCTCTGACCCCTTTATGCGTCGTCGTCGAAGAGAAGCGACTGGGGATAGGCGTTGCCGTGCTCGTGGTCGACGTGGATCGCGCTCGCCGTGTGGGCGCGCGCCTTTTCCGAGGCGCGCTTGGCTACCGCGATCACCTCGTGCTTGGATTCGAAGACGCCGGGAAGCACGGGCAGGATGCCGATGGCGAGCTTGGGCAGGGGCCGCACGTAGTCTCGGCCGTCGCGGCGCTTCACGGTGAAGTAGCCGCGGTCGCGCACCTCGTCGCCCAGGTGCGCATCGAGCGATGCCGCGAAGCGCTCCAGCAGGCGCTCGGCGCGCGGCTTCCAGTCCTCGCTCTGCACCAGCATCACGAAGCGCACGCCCGTGACGTGGCCCGCGAAATCCACGCCGTGCTGGCAGGCCTCCTCGAGGAGCCGCGCCGTCGCATGGATCAGCGCATCGCCCGCGGCGAATCCCTCGCTGTCGTTCAACCCCCGCATGTGGTCGATCTCCACCATCCACGCGGTGAATGCGACCCTGCCCGCCAGCAGCCGGTCCAGATGCTCGTTGATGGGGACTTGTCCCGGCAGGAGGGTCAGCGGATTCGTGTAGCGGGCCGCCAGCACGCGCGAGCTCTGCAGCGAACGCAGCACGTCGGCGCAGGCTCCCATGCCGATGTAGCGCCCGCCCGCGACGATCACGAAGCCGTCGGCGAGCCGGCGCGCGTCGGACTCCATGAGGATCGCCGTGAGCGACGTGAGGTCGAGCGAGGCTTCGACCTTGATGGGCGCGCGGTCCGCAGCCTCGATGCACGGACGCGCGCGAAGCGCGGGAGCGACCGGGCCCGCGCGCGATACATCCAGCCACGCGCGCGAGACCACGCCTTCCACGCCGGCCGCGCCCATCACGGGAATCGCCGCGAGCGACGGCGCCCGCGCGAATTCGTCGATGAGCGCACCCAGCTGGGCCTGGGGTGGCACGGGCGTCACCGTGCGCACGAAGTCGTGGGCCGTGGGCTCGGTCCCGGCACGGATGCGCGCCGCGGGCATGACGGGCACGCGAGCGTCCACGTTGGCGAGCTCGGCTTCCGGCGCGATCCGCGCGCCGGGCGATTCCGCCGGGCGCCCGATGAACCAGCCCTGCCCGCACGCGATGCCGATGTCCTTCACCATCTTGAAGTCGGCCGCGTTCTCGATGCCCTCGGCGATCACGAGCGAGCCGCTGTTCTCCGCGATGTGCTGGATCGCGCGCAGGAACTGCATCTTCACCGGGTCCTCCGAGATGCCGGTGACGAAGTGCTTGTCCGCCTTCACGAACTCGGGGCGCAGCTCCGACCACAGCCTCAGGCTCGCGAAACCCTCGCCCAGGTCGTCGATCGCCACGCGCAGCCCCATGGAGCGGTAGGCCATGAGCGACTCGTGCACGTCGCGGAAGTCGAGCGTGGGATAGTCCTCGGTGAGCTCGATCACGATGCGCGCCGGCTCCACGCCCAGGCCGCGGAGGAACTTGGCCGCGCGCTCCTGGCTGAAGCCGCCACGCACGATGAGGCGCGGCGAGACGTTGAGGAAGAGGCTCCCGGCGAGATCGCGCGCGGCGAAGGCTCGCAGGATCTCCTGGATGCACATGATGTTGAGCTCGACGGCCACGCCCTGCTCGGCCGCCGCGCCAAAGAGGCTCGCGGGCGTCTGCAGCTCCGAGCCTTCGGGCCCGCGCACCAGCGCCTCGTAGCCGAGGATGCGTCCCTCGCGGAATCCGAAGATCGGCTGGAACACCGCGCGAAGGCTGCGTTCCTCGAGCACGCGCGCGAGCGGCCCCGAAAGCTCGAGGCGCGCGGTGGGGGCGGCGTCGCTCATGCGCGCGGCGCCGCGCCGGCGTTCAGCTCACGCCGTGGCCGCGGAACCATTCGAGCATCCGGCTCCAGCCGTCCTCGGCCGGTCCCTGCCGGTAGCTCGGCCGGTAGTCGGCGTGGAACGCGTGGGGCGTATCCGGATAGGTATGAATTTCAGAGGGCTTGCCCGCGGCCTTCAGCGCCTCGCGCATGCGATCGACGCCGTCGTTGGGAATTCCGGCGTCCGCGCCGCCGTACAGGCCCAGGACCGGCGCCTTCAGCTCGCGCGCGGCTTCCAGGGGATGCTTCGGATGCAGCGCGTCGGTCGCGCCCTCGACCTTGCCGTACCAAGCCACGGCCGCCTTGAGCTTCGGGTTGTGCGCGGCGTAGAGCCACGTGATGCGCCCGCCCCAGCAGAATCCGGCCATCGCGAGGCGATTTGCGTCGCCGCCCCGGGTCGCGGCCCACGCGGCGCAGGCGTCGAGATCCGCCATCACCTGCGCATCGGGCACGCGCGAGACGATCTTCGGAAAGATGTCGTCGCGCTCCATGTTCGTGGGGTCGCCCTGGCGGCCGAAAAGGTCGGGCGCGACCGCGAGGTAGCCCAGCTTCGCGAGGCGCCGGCAAAGGTCCTTGAAGTACTCGTGGACGCTCCAGATCTCGTGCGCGAGGAGCACGATCGGCAGCTTCGAGCCTGCGGAGGGCTTGGCGTAGTACGCCGCCATCGAGTAGCTCCCGTCGCCCGTGGCGATGCTCACGTCCGCCGCTTCCAGGCCGGAGCTGTCGGTGTGGATGGCCGTCTGCGCGACGGGCTCTACCGCGGAAGCATAGGTGGGCGCGTTCATCGCACGATTATAGGTCGGGGAGACCCCTGCGGCCGGCGCGGAATTCGACTGCAGGAAATCGCAAAATTCGCGAGCGCGCCGGCAAACGGCCTTGTTACTCGCCGTAGAGCTTCTGCTTCATCTCCCGGCGTTCCTGCGCCTCGATGGTGAGCGTGGCCGTGGGACGCGCGAGCAGGCGCTGGATGCCGATCGGCTCGCCGGTCTCCTCGCAATAGCCGTAGCTGCCGTCGTCGATTCGCGCGAGGGCCTGGTCGATCTTCTTCAGGAGCTTCCTCTCCCGGTCGCGGGTGCGAAGCTCCAGCGCGTGCTCTTCCTCGAGCGTGGCGCGGTCGGCGGGATCGGGGGCGAAGGAGAGCTCGCGCAGGTGCTCGGTGGTCGCGCCCGCGTTCTCGCGAAGCTGCTTCTGCAGGTCCATGAGCCGCTCGCGGAAGAACTTGAGCTGCGCGGCGTTCATGTAGTCCGACTTCGGCATCTTGGTGAGCTCGGCCTCGGTCACCATCTTCGATTTGCTTGCCATGAATCCTCTGATTGCCGGTGAAGGCGCGCCTCGAAAAACGGGGCTTGGGGCCATTCACCAAAGCCGGTAAGTTTAGCCGAGCCGGGGGGTGTTATCAAACAATGGACACCCCTGCGGCGACGCGATTCCCGCGGCGCGGCCGATAATACTGTAGGCCTTTGATTACAAAGCGGTTACGGCCTGTGGACCGGCGCGGGCGGGGGCGCCTCGTAAACCCTCGCGTCCTCGATCGCCTTGCCGTCGTCCGGAAGGCTCCCCGGCGCGGCGAAACGCGCCTCGCCGCGGACCTTGAGCACCTCGCGCAACGCCTCCTCGACACGCGCGGTGAAAGCCGCGTCGACCGGCCCCGGATGCTCGACCACGAAGGCCATGCGGTCCTCGCCTGCCTCGTTGCTCACCACCAGGCGCGAGCGCCCGAGTCCGAAGCGGCGCGCCACCTCGGCCACCTGGTGCGGATGCACGAATTGCCCGCGCACCTTGGTCGCCTGGTCCGCGCGTCCCATCCAACCCTTGATGCGCACGTTGGTGCGCCCGCAGGGGCTCGTGCCCGGCAGGACCGCGGACAGGTCGCCCGTGGCGAAGCGCACCAGCGGGTAGTCGCGATTGAAGGCGGTCACCACGACCTCGCCGACCGCGCCCTCGGCGACGGGATCGCCCGTGCCGGTGCGCACGATCTCGACGAGCGCTTCCTCGGAGGCGATGAGCCCCTGGCGCGCCTCGCTCTCGTAGGCGATGACGCCCAGGTCGGCGGTGCCGTAGGCCTGGAAGGCCTCGATGGATCGCGACGCCAGGAACTCGCGCACCGCCGGCAGGAACGCCTCTCCCGAGAGCATCGCGCGGCCGAGGCAGGACGCATCCACGCCCATCTCGTCGCATTTCTCGACGATGAGCTTCAGGAACGACGGCGTGCCCACGTAGCCCGACGGGCGCAGGTCCGCGATCGCCTGCGCCTGCAGTTGCGTCTGCCCGACGCCGCCGGGAATCACGGCGCAGCCGAGATGGTGCAGGCCCGTCTCGAACATGCTGCCCGCGGGCGTGAGGTGGTACGAGAAGCAGTTGAGCACCACCTCGCCCGCGCGAAAGCCCGCGGCATGCAGCGCTCGCGCGGTGTGCCAATAGTCGGCTCCGCGGCCTTCCGGATCGTAGATCGGCCCGGGCGACATGAAGATGCGCGCGAGCCGCGCGGCCGGCGTGGCGTTGAGTCCCCCGAAGGGCCGCAGGCGCGCCTGCACTTCCACGAGCTCGGCCTTTCGCGTGAGCGGAAGCCTGGCGAGCTCCGCGTGCGAGGTGACCGCGCCAAGGTCGAAGCCCGCCAGCTTCTCGCGGTAGAAGGCCGATTCGGACCTCGCGTGCTCGAGCTGGGCCGGCAGGCGGGAGAAGAGGTCGCGGGAACGCGCGGCGGGCGCCCTTGTCTCGAGCGCGTCGTAGTGCCCGTCCACTACGCCAGCCAGCGCTTGCGGCGCCGGTAGTGCTTGGTCTCGCGGAAGCTGCGCCGCCCGCCCGACGAGATGCCGAGGTAGAACTCCTTCACGTCCTCGTTGGCCGAGAGCGCCGCGGCCCCGCCCTCCAGCACGACGCGCCCGTTCTCGAGGATGTAGCCGAAGTCCGCGAAGCGAAGCGCCACCATCGTGTTCTGCTCGGCGAGGAGGAAGCTCACCTTCTGCGATGTGTTCAGGTTGCCCACGATCTCGAAGATCTCCTCGACGATCTGCGGCGCCAATCCCATCGAGGGCTCGTCGAGGAGGATCATCTTCGGCCGCGCCATCAAGGCGCGCCCGATCGCCGTCATCTGCTGCTCCCCGCCCGAGGTGTAGCCCGCGAGCGAGCCGCGCCGCTGCTTCAGGCGCGGGAAGAATTCGTACACGCGCTCGAGGTCGGCCCGGATCTCGGCGCGCGGGCTCGTGCGCGTATAGGCGCCCGTCAGCAGGTTGTCCTCGATGGTGAGGTGCGCGAAGCAGTGCCGGCCTTCCATCACCTGCACCACCCCGCGCTTCACCAGGTCCGACGGGCTCATGCGGTCGACCCGCTCGCCCCCGAACTCGACCGTGCCCTTGGTCACCTCGCCACGCTCGGCCCGCAGCAGGTTGGAGATGGCCTTGAGCGTGGTCGTCTTGCCGGCGCCGTTGGCTCCCAGGAGCGCCACGATGCCGCCCTCGGGAACCGCGAGCGAAACCCCTTTCAGCACGAGGATCACGTGGTTGTAGATCACCTCGACGCCGTTCACCTCGAGCAGAGGCTTCGCGGCCAGGGGAATCGCTGCGGCGTTCATGCTGCTAGCTGGACTTTCCGCAGTCCTCGATGGAAAGCTTCTTCTCCGCGGCGTACTTCTCGGCCGAGGCCTTGATCATCGGGTCCAGCACCTTCGGCTCCGACTTGTACAGCTCCGAGGTATAGCTCCAGGAGTCGCCGTCCCATGTGTGGATGCGGGCGGCATGGCTTCCGCCGTGGTCCATGCACGAGGTATGGACGGGCTGAAGCATCCCCTCGACCCCGAGCGCCTTCACGCGCGCCGTGTCGATGTTCAGGTGCTCGGCGCCCCAGCGCACCTCGTCGCCGGTCACGACGCGATTGCCGTACTTCTTCTGCGCGGCGCGGATCGACTCGACCGTGAGCATCGCCGAGAGCATCCCGCGGTTGTAGAGGACGTTGCCCACCTCGGACTTGTCCTTCGCGGTGCCCTGCCCCTTGTCGTAGAGCCACTTCATCATGTCCTTGTGGATCGGGCGGTCCTTCTCCGCCGAGTGCCCGAGCGCGAGGCCGTTGTATCCCTTGGCCGCCATCTCGGCGGGAACCACGTCGGGCTCGGCCGCCGACCACCACACGCCGTAGATCTGCGCGCGCGGGTACGAGACCGCGATCGCCTCCTTCAGCGCCGTGGAGTTCATCACGCCCCAGCCCCAGACGAACACATAGTCGGGACGCTGCTGGCGGATCTGAAGCCACGTCGCCTTCTGCTCGACGCCAGGCGCGGTCACCGGGAGCTTCAGGAGCTCGAAGCCTTCCCGCTTGGCGAGCGCTTCCAGCACCGGGATGGGCTCCTTGCCGTAGGGAGAATCGTGGTACACGAGCGCGATCTTCTTGCCCTTGAGGCTGCCCTTCTCCTTCACGTGCTGCACCAGGATGTCCGCGCCGTCCCAGTACGTTCCCATCATCGGGAAGTTCCAGCGGAAGACCGCGCCGTCCACGGAGTCCGCGCGGCCGTAGCCCGCCGTGATGAGGACGATGTGGTCGCCGTAGACCTTGTCGGTGAGCGCGTAGGTGATCCCCGTGGAAAGCGGCGAGAAGGCCACCGGGTGCTTGCTCTTCAGGCGCTCGTAGCACTCGACGCCGCGGTCGGTGGCGTAGCCCGTCTCGCACTCCTCGTAGGCGATCTTCACGCCGTTCACGCCGCCGTCGCGGGCGTTCACGAGCTTGAGGTAGTCCACGAAGCCGTCGGCCCATGGCACGCCGTTGGGCGCGTAAGCGCCGGTCCGGTACACCAGCACGGGAACGAATATCTCCTTGGACGACTGGGCGGCGGCATCCACCGCCATCCCCAGCGCCCCTGCCGCGGCGAGCAACAGCGCGGCTGCCTTGATGCGCGATTCGCTTTTCATCAGCTCCTCCTCCTTGTCGTGGTGATACGGGACTCTCAGTGCGGGAAAGGCCACAGGCGCAGCTTCTCCTTGCCGATCGCCCAGAGGCGCGCGAGGCCGCGCGGCTCCACGATCAGGAAGAAGACGATCAACGCGCCGAAGACCATGAACTCGATGTCCGAGATCATCGCGGTGGACAGCGGGATCCCGAGCATCGTGGGCAGTTGGTTCAACACGAGCGGCATGATCACGATGAACGCGGCGCCGAGGAACGATCCCAGGATCGATCCCAGGCCGCCGATGATCACCATGAAGAGCAGCTGGAACGAGCGGTTCACGTCGAAGGCGAGCGGCTCCCAGGAGCCCAGGTACACGAAGGCCCAGAGGGCCCCGGAGATGCCCACGAAGAACGAGCTCACCGCGAACGCCGAGAGCTTCGCCGTGAGCGGCCGGATGCCGATCACCTCGGCCGCAACGTCCATGTCGCGGGTCGCCATCCACGAGCGCCCGATGGCCCCGCGCGTGAGGTTTCGCGCGACGAGCGCGGCCACCGAGACGATGGCGAGCACCAGCAGGTACTTGCGCTGCGGCCCCTGGATCGCGTAGCCCAGGATTTCCAGCGGCGGCGCGGACACCGAGCCCGACGGCGTGTCGTTGGTGAACCACTGGATGCGCGCGAACGCCCAATCGATGAAGAACTGCGCGGCGAGCGTGGCCACGGCAAGGTAGAAGCCCTTGATGCGAAGGCTCGGGATCCCGAAGAGCACGCCGACCGCCGCGGCGCACAGCCCCGCCAGCACGAAGACCACGAGGAGGTCCAGCTGCGGCACCCGCACCGCGAGGTTGTATGCGGCGTACGCGCCCACCGCCATGAAGCCGCCGGTTCCGAGCGAGACCTGGCCGCAGTAGCCCACGAGGATGTTGAGCCCCAGCGCGGCGAGGGAGAGGATCAGGAACGGCGTGAGGATCGCGCGGAACATGTAGTCGCTCGCGATGAACGGCACCACCGCGAACGCGAAGGCGAGCGCCGCGATCACGAACGCGCGGTCCTGCAGGATCGGGAAGAGCTGCTGGTCCGATGCGTAGGTGGTCTTGAACTGCCCGGTCTCGCGATAGATCATGGCCTCATACCCTGTCGATGATCTTCTCGCCGAACAATCCTTCGGGTCGGAAGAGCAGGAACACGAGGGCCAGCACGTAGGCGAACCAGGCCTCGATGCCGCCGCCGAAGAACGGGCCCAGGTACACCTCGGAGAGCTTTTCCCCCAGGCCGATCAGCAAGCCGCCCACGATGGCCCCGGGGATCGAGGTGAAGCCGCCGAGGATCACCACGGGTAGCGCCTTCAGGGCCACCTGGGAAAGGGAGAACTGCACCCCCAGCTTCGAGCCCCACACGATCCCGGCGACCAGCGCGACCAGGCCCGCCACGCTCCACACGATGACCCAGATGCGGTTCAGCGGGATGCCGATCGATTGCGCCGCCTGGTGGTCGTCGGCCACGGCGCGCAACGCCCTGCCCGTGGCGGTCTTCTGGAAGAAGAGCGTGAGCGCCGCCACCAGCGCCGCGGCGATGACGGCCGCCACGAGGTCCTCCATGTCCACGAGCACGCCGCCCTGGAAGGTGCCCTCGAGGATGATCTTCGGCTCCTTGGGCATGCCCACGTGCAACGTGTAGATGTCGCTCCCCCACACGGCCTGCCCGAACCCGTCGAGGAAATAGGCCACGCCCAGGGTCGCCATGAAGAGGACGATGCCCTCCTGGTTCACGAGCGGGCGCAGCACAAATCGCTCGATCACCCACGCCATCGCGATCATCACGAGGAGCGTGAGCACGATCGCCAGCGCGAGAGGCATCTTCTCGGCGAGCCGCACGAGGGTGAGCGCCGCGAAGAGCACCATCGCGCCCTGCGCGAAGTTGAATACCCCCGAGGCCTTGAAGATCAGCACGAGGCCGATCGCCACGAGCGAGTAGAGCACGCCGGTGAGAAGTCCCCCGATCGCGACCTCCAGCCACTGCGGGAACTTCGCCTGCCCCAGCACCATGGGCATCACCGCCGCGATCGCGAGGAGCGCGAAGAAGGCGATCGTGGACGGGCGGCGCAAGGCGTCCATCAGTGCTTCACTCCCAGGTACGCGTCGATGACCGCCTGGGAGGCGCGCACCTCGTCGGGCGTGCCGTCGGCGATCTTGCGCCCGTAGTCGAGCACCACGACGCGGTCCGAGAGGTCCATCACCACGCCCATGTCGTGCTCGATGAGCACGATCGTGGTGCCGAACTCCTCGTTCACGTCGAGGATGAAGCGGCTCATGTCCTGCTTCTCCTCCACGTTCATGCCCGCCATGGGCTCGTCCAGGAGCAGCACCTTCGGCTCCGCGGCGAGCGCGCGGCCCAGGTCGACGCGCTTCTGCAGCCCGTAGGGAAGCCGGCCCACCGGGGTCTTCCTCACGTGCGGGATCTCGAGGAAGTCGATGATCTCCTCGACGCGATGGCGGTGCGCGATCTCCTCGGTGAGCGCGGGCCCGATGCGCAGCGCCTGCCAGAGGAGGTTGCGCTTCATCATGAGGTTGCGTCCGGCCAGGATGTTGTCCAGCACCGACATGCCCTTGAAGAGCGCGAGGCTCTGGAAGGTGCGCGCGATGCCGAGCTGGGCCGAGCGGTGCGGCTGCATGTGCGCACGCGCCTCGCCTCGAAACGAGATCTTTCCCGCCTGCGGGCGGTAGACGCCGTTGATCACGTTCAGCATCGAGCTCTTGCCGGCGCCGTTGGGACCGATGATCGCGCGGACCTCGCGCTCGCGCACGTCGAAGCTCACGTCGGAAAGCGCCTTCACGCCGCCGAACGCGAGCGAGATCCCATCGACCGCGAGGATCGGCTCGCCCAGCTTGCGCTCGGCGGTGCCCGGCTCGAGCTCGCGCAGGTTCACGCGGCGAGCGCCTCTGCGGCATAGGTGGGAGCCGCGTTCACGAGGAGCTCGGCGCGCACCATGCCCGCGCGGCCGTCCTCGAATCGCACCTGCGCCTCCACCACGCAGCGCTCGACGCCCGAATAGAGCGCATCGACGATCGTCGCGTATTTCTCGCCGATGAAGCCGCGGCGCACCTTGCGGGTGCGCGTGAGCTCGCCGTCGTCGGCGTCGAGCTCCTTGTGCAGCACCACGAAACGGTGGATCTGGCTGCCGGCGAGCTTGGGGTCGCGCGCGAGGTCGGCGTTCACCTTCGCCACGCATTCGCGCACGAGCTCCGTCACCTGGGGCTTGGCCGCGAGGTCGGTGTAGCCCGAGTACGCGATGCCGCGGCGCTCGGCCCAGTCGCCCACGGCCTCCACGTCGATGTTCACCATCGCGGTCGCTTCGCCCTTGCCGTCGCCGAAGGCCACGGCTTCCTTGATGTACGGGAAGAACTTGAGCTTGTTCTCGAGGTACTTGGGGGCGAAGAGCGTCCCGCCGGAAAGCTTCCCCACGTCCTTGGCGCGGTCGATGATCCTCAGGTGCCCCGAAGGATCGAAGAACCCCGCGTCGCCCGTGTGGAACCAGCCCTCGGCGTCCTTGGCCTCGCGGGTGGCGTCGTCGTTCTTGTAGTACGCGCGGAAAAGGCCCGGGCAGCGAAGCACGATCTCGCCCGAGTCCAGCACGCGGATCTCCACGCCCTTCATGGGCGGGCCCACCGTGTCGGGCTTCACCTCGCCGTCGGGCTGCACGCACACCATGACCGACGTCTCGGTCGATCCATAGAGCTGCTTCAGGTTGATGCCGAGCGAGCGGTAGAAGACGAAGAGGTCGGGACCGATCGCCTCGCCGGCGGTGTAGGCCACGCGCACCCGCGACATGCCGAGCGCATTCTTGAGCGGCGCGTACACGACGAGGCTCCCCAGCGCGTAGAGCAACCGGTCGCCCGCTCCCACGGGACGACGATCGAGGAGCTTCGCGCCCACGCGCCGCGCGAGGTCCATGAAGTAGCGGAACATGCGCCGCTTCACCCAGCTCGCGTCCTCCATGCGGATCGTGACCTGGGTGAGGAGCCCCTCGAGCACGCGTGGCGGCGCGAAGTAGTACGTGGGCCCGATCTCGCGCATGTCGGTCATCACGGTCTCGGCCGACTCGGGGCAGTTGATGCGGAAGCCCACCACCATCCACTGCGCATACGAAAAGAGGTTCTGGCCGATCCAGGCCATGGGGAGGTAGGCGAGCACCTCTTCCTCGGGGCGCAGCCTCTCGAGCTCGGCGTAGGCGCGGCTGGACAGGATCAGGTTGTCGTGCGAGAGCACCACGCCCTTGGGGCTTCCCGTGGTGCCCGAGGTGTACATCATGATCGCGGTATCGCCGCTCGTGCCCTTCGCGATCTCGGCTTCGAGGAAGCCGGGCTCGGCGCGCGCGCGGGCGACGCCGGCATCGCGCAAGCGCTCGTAGTCGGCGAGCTCGGCGTTGCCGTACTTGCGCAGGCCCCTCGGATCGTCGAACCAGATGTGCTTCAACTTCGGGCACTGCGGCAGGATCTCGAGCAGCTTGTCGGCCTGCTCCTGGTCCTCGACGACGGCGAAGGCGATCTCGGCGTCGCGAAACACGTAGACCATCTCGTCGGCGACCGCGTCCTCGTAGAAGGGCACCGGGATCGCGCCGAGGACCTGGGCCGCGATGAGGGTCCAATAGAGCCGCGGCCTGTTGGCCCCGATCACGGCCACGTGCATGCCGCGCTCGAGCCCCGCGGCCGCGAGACCGCAGGCGAGAAACTCGACCTCGCTTCGCACCTGCGACCAGGTCCAGGATTGCCAGATCCCCAGGTGCTTCTCGCGGATCGCCGGGCGCCCGGGGAGCTCGCGCGCGTGGCGCAGCAAGAGCTTCGGGAACGTGTCGGGCGTCCCGTCGACTGCCGTCATGGGAGCTGCACTCCTCCTGGATTTGCGGCTAGTGTAGGGCAGCCCTTCTCCGGGATATGTCTTTTCGTTGACAATTCACCCATGCAGACCCTTTCGGAGCTCCTCGCCGCCTCCCTCTGGACCCATTCGCTCGACCCGGCGCAGGTGGCGCGCGTCGAGGCCGAGACCGTGGTGCGCACGCTCCCCGTGGGCGTGCCCGCCTGCCGCAAGGGCGAGCCCGTGGAGAGCTGGATCGGGGTGATCGACGGGCTGGTGAAGATGACCAGCATGAACTCCGAGGGAAAGACCACCACGTTCCTCGGCGTGACGAGCGGCGGCTGGTTCGGCGAGGGATCGCTCCTCAAGGACACGATCCGCAAGTACGACGTGGTCACGCTCCGCGAGAGCCGCATCGCGTACATGCCCCGCGCCACGTTCGAATGGCTCCTCGACACGAGCATCGAGTTCAACCGCTTCCTCCTCCTGCAGCTGAACGAGCGCCTGGGCCAGTTCATCGCCATGGTGGAGTACGAGCGGCTGCTGGAACCGGATGCGCGCGTGGCCCGCTCGCTCGCGAGCCTCTTCAACCCGGTCCTCTACCCCAACCAGGCGAGCGACATCCAGCTCTCCCAGGAGGAGATCGGCTACCTCACGGGCGTATCGCGCCAGCGCGTGAACCAGGCGCTCCAGGTCCTGGAGCGCGTGGGCCTGCTGCGCGTGGAATACGGCCGGCTGAGAATCCTCGACCTCGAGGGGCTGCGCTCGTTCCCGCAGCCTCAGGCCGCCATGGCCGGGCGGACGATGCCGTCTTCCACCGTCACCGCGCCTGCCCTGGCGAGCCCCGCGAGCAGCCACTCGGCGAGGGCCGCGGGCCGCAAGCCCAGGAAGCGTTCCGACACGTCGCGGTAGAACGGCACGCGGGCGAGATACGCCGGGACTTCGTCCACCGGCATGGCTTCCTTGTCGAGGAGCGCGAAGACGAACATCACCTTGATCCCGTGCCGCGCGTTCTTCGCCGGATCGCGCTCGAAGGCGTCGAGCCTGGAGCGCACCGCGGCGATGGAGCTTCGCGCGTCCTCGAAAAGATCGCCGTGGCCGGGAATCACGACGGCGGGGTCGAGGCGCTCGATGGCCGCGAGCGTGGCCCGCGCGGCTTCGATGTAGGGATTGGGCCCTTCCTCGGGCCACACGAAGCCCATGCCGTTCTCCCACAGTGCGTCGCCCGAAACGAGGATGCCGTGGGAGGGCTCGAAGAACATGAGCGCATCCATGTCGTGTCCGGGCGCCCCATGGGCCTGCCACTCGAAGCCGCCGCCCTCGAACGAATCGCCCGCGGCGATCGTGTCGTCGAAGTGGAACGGGTCGGCGCGCTGGTCGAGCTGCTCCATCCACGCGCTCTGCGGAGTCCACGGACGCACGTGCTTCGCCTCGCCCGCGGGAATGGTGATGCGGCAACCGTAGGCGCTCGCGATTGCGGCGTTGCCGCCCATGTGGTCGGAATGGCAATGGGTGTTGATCAGCCGCTCGAGCGGTTGGCGGTCCAGGCCTTCCCGGCTCGCGAGGATCTCCAGCGTGCGCTCGCGATGCGTGCAGTAACCCGAATCGACGAGCACGTTCTCCCCGCGGGCGAGGAGCACCACCTGGTTGCTGTTCAGCCACCCGCGCACGATCGGCCGCACGGTGGCCGGAAGGGGGATGGCCAAGGGGAACCCTATAATTCGACGGCCTCCATCTTATCGCGGTGCCCCCCTTGCCCCTGCTCGACGGACTGCGCGTGGTGACCATTGCGCTCAACCTGCCCGGACCCGCCGCGTGCGCGCGCCTGCGCGACCTGGGCGCCAGCGTGGCGAAGGTCGAGCCGCCCTCGGGCGACCCGTTCGAGCAGTTCTGCCCGCCGTGGTATCGGCGCCTGCACGAGGGCATCGAGGTGGGACGCCTGGACTTGAAGAGCGAGCTGGGCGGGAAGGCGCTCGCGCGCCACCTCGAGGACGCGGACCTCCTCGTGACCGCGCAGCGCCCTGCCGCCCTCGACCGGCTGGGGCTCGATCCGGCGGCGCTCGCCCGATTCCCGCGCCTGTGCCACGTGGCGATCACCGGACACGCGCCTCCCGACGACGGCCTCGCGGGCCACGACCTCACCTACATGGCCGAGGCCGGGCTCCTCTCCCCACCCGCGCTGCCCGCCACGCTCTTCGCCGACATGGCCGGCGCGGAGCGCGCCGTGTCCAACGCGCTGGCGCTCCTCCTCGCGCGCGAACGCGGCGGTGGAGATCGCGCGATCGCCGCCTCGCTCGCCCAGGCCGCGCAATCGCTCGCCGGCCCGCGCCGCGAAGGCCTCACCGCGCCCGGCGCGCTGCTGGGCGGCGGCTTCGCGGGCTACAATCTCTACGCGGCGAAGAGCGGCTGGATCGCCGTGGCCGTGCTCGAGCCGCGCTTCGCCGAGCGGCTGCGCGAGGCGTTCGCGCTGCCGGGCCTCGAGCGCGGCGCGCTCGAAGAGCTCTTCGCGACGCACGACGCGTCCTACTGGCACGACTGGGCGCGCGGGCACGACCTGCCGCTCGTGGCACTTCCCACCTAAGGACCGACATGCAGATCCAGAACCATGTGTTCCTCGTGACCGGCGGCGGATCGGGCCTGGGGGCGGCGAGCGCCACGATGCTCGCCGCGAACGGCGGCAAGGTCGTGATCGCCGACGTGAACGAAGCGGCGGGCAAGGACACCTCCGGCTTCCTCGGCGGGACCGTGCGCTTCGTGAAGACCGACGTGACCGACGAGGCCTCGATGCAGGCCGCGGTGGATTCGTGCATCTCCGCGTTCGGCGCGATCCACGGGCTCGTCAACTGCGCGGGCGTGGCCCCGGGCGAGCGCGTGGTCGGACGCAATGGGCCCCATGCCCTGGCGAGCTTCGAGCGCGCCGTGAAGATCAACCTGGTGGGCACCTTCAACGCGATCCGCCTCGCGGCGGCGAAGATGAGCGTCCAGGAGGCGCTGCCCTCCGGCGAGCGCGGTGTGATCGTGAATACCTCGTCCGTCGCCTCGATGGACGGGCAGATAGGCCAGGCGGCCTATGCGGCGTCCAAGGCCGGGGTGAACGGGATGACGCTTCCCGTCGCCCGCGAGCTCGCCAAGTTCGGGATCCGCGTGATGACCATCGCGCCGGGCATCTTCGACACGCCGATGCTGCGCGGCATGAGCGACGAGGTCCGCGCCTCGCTGGGCGCGCAGGTCCCGTTCCCTTCCCGCCTGGGAACGCCCGAGGAATTCGCCCTGCTCGTGCGCCACATCGTCGAGAACGAGATGCTGAACGGCGAGGTGATCCGCCTCGACGGCGCCATACGAATGACCGCGAAATAAGGGATAATTACACTCTCGGCCCGAAAAACAGACCCTTTGCTCTTCGATACCCACCTGAACGAGGAATTCGACGCGCTTCGCGACACGGTGAAGCGCATGTGCGACGCGGACCTGGCCCCCCGCGCGGCCGAGATCGACGCGAAGAACGAGTTTCCCGCCGGCATGTGGACGAAGCTGGGCGACCTGGGGCTGCTCGGCATGACGGTGACCGAGGAATATGGCGGAACGGGGCTGGGCTACCTCGCCCACGTGGTGGCGATGGAGGAAGTCTCGCGCGCCTCGGCCTCGGTGGGCCTGTCCTACGGCGCGCACTCCAACCTGTGCGTGAACAACCTCTACCTCAACGGCAGCGAAGCGCAGCGGCGCAAGTACCTGCCCAAGCTCTGCTCGGGTGAATTCGTGGGCGCGCTCGCGATGAGCGAGCCCGGCGCCGGAAGCGACGTCGTGGGATCCATGGCCTGCCGCGCCGAGAAGAAGGGCGATCGCTGGGTCGCCAACGGCTCGAAGATGTGGATCACCAACGGTCCCGACGCCGACGTGGCCATCGTCTACATGCGCACGGCGCCGAAGGACCAGGGCTCGAAGGCGATGACCGCCTTCCTGGTCGAGAAGGGCATGAAGGGATTTTCCACCGCCCAGAAGCTCGACAAGCTCGGCATGCGCGGATCGAACACGTGCGAGCTCGTCTTCCAGGATTGCGAGATCCCCGGCGAGAACGTGCTCGGCAACGTGAATGGCGGATCCACCGTGCTCATGAAGGGCCTGGACACCGAGCGCACGGTGCTCTCCGGCGGCCCGCTCGGCATCATGCAGGCGGCGATGGATCTCGTCCTGCCCTACGTGCACGAGCGCAAGCAGTTCGGCGAGCCCATCGGCATGTTCGAGCTCATGCAGGGCAAGATCGCCGACATGTACACGAAGCTGCAGGCCTCGCGCGCCTTCAGCTACCGCGTGGCCTCGGCCCTGGACCAGGGTCGCGGGCGCGCCGCGCGCAAGGACGCCGCCGCGTGCCTGCTCTTCTCCTCGGAGAACGCCGTGCAGGTGGCCCTCGAGGCCATCCAGTGCCTGGGCGGCAACGGCTACATCAACGAATTTCCCGCCGGGCGCCTGCTTCGCGACGCGAAGCTCTACGACATCGGCGCCGGCACCAACGAGATCCGCCGCATGCTCATCGGGCGCGAGCTCTTCAACGAATCGGTCTGAGGCAATCCGGAGAAAATCGTAATGGCTGAAAGCATCGTCATCGTCGGCGCCAAGCGCACCCCCATCGGCGCCATGCAGGGCAAGTTCAACTCCGTCGCGGCCTCCGAGCTGGGCGCCGCGGCCATCAAGGCCGCGGTCGAGCAGGCGGGCGTGAAGCCCGACGAGGTCGAGGACGTGATCTTCGGCTGCGTGCTGCAGGCGGGCCAGGGACAAGCGCCCGCGCGCCAGGCCGCCATCAAGGCGGGACTTTCCAACACGACGCCGGCCACCACGGTGAACAAGATGTGCGGCTCCGGCATGAAGGCCGCGATGATGGCCTTCGACGAGCTTTCCACCGGGAATGCCAGGATCGTGGTCGCCGGGGGCATGGAATCCATGACCAACGCGCCGCACCTGCTCCCGAAAGGCCGCAGCGGCATCCGCTACGGCGCGGGGCAAGTGCTCGACAGCATGGCCACCGACGGCCTCGAGGATGCCTACGTGGGCAAGCCCATGGGCCACTTCGCCGACAAGACGGCGGAAAAGTACGGCTTCACGCGCGAGCAGATGGATGCCTACGCCAGGACCTCCACCGAGCGTGCCGTGCACGCCTCGAAGTCGGGCGCCTTCGCCGACGAGATCGCCCCCGTGACGGTGAAGGGACGCACCGGCGAGGAGATCGTGACGGACGACGAGACGCCCATCACCGTGAAGCTGGAGAAGATCGCCACGCTTCGCCCCGCGTTCAACAAGGACGGCACCGTGACCGCGGCCACCTCGTCGTCGATCTCCGACGGCGCCGCGGCGCTGGTGATGATGACCGAGACGGAAGCGAAGAAGCGCG